>NZ_QETG01000001.1:0-279053 GCF_003105055.1 Acinetobacter sp. AM
TATCATCTGTTAAAAGGGTACGTGCCATTGAAATATATAGAAATATAAGGAATTTGAAAGATTATATTAAGTCTTTAAAATCTATTTTTCAAATGAGGACACGCCCTAACCATCTTTACATATATTTTGGTTTATTTTAATCACAAACTTCCAATATAATTCAATGTCTGATCATTAATACCTTCAATATAATTAATTAAATATATAGTCTAGAAATATGGTTAGTTTTTCAAGAAAGATCTCTTACCCTAATAACACCACATGTAGTATAATATTATGACAGGTAATTGCAGGTATATCCTTTTTCAAAGTACTCTCAAAACAAAGGTTACTTACTATTTGTGTTATTAGAGAGTACTTGACCGAATCAATTGGAGCCATAACTAGCGATTAAATTTTGATATGACTCTAAATAACTAGTGGTCATTTTTTCAATACTAAATATATCTTTAGTAGCTTTTATTTGTTCAAATATAGCAACAAAATTAGAATAATTGCTATAAACTTCAGTTATTTTTGCTGATAAAGCTTGAGGGTTGCTATCAAATTTTAATATCTCTGACAAAATTTGCTCGCTAATCCCTGTATGAGAGGAAATCATTAAGGGAGCATAATAAATAGCATCGATCGCGACAAGTCCATAGGGTTCAAAACGTGATGGAATAATTTGTAAATCACAACTATATAGCACATCGTTAATATGATTACTAAAACCCTTTAATAAGACTTTATCCTGCAATTTAAGGGCGTTTATCTGTTGTTGTAAATTAGCCTGCTCCTCGCCCTGACCAAAAATATGGCATTCAAAATCAAAATTAAGTAATGAAAGAGCTTCTATTGCAATATCAAAGCCTTTCATCTTGTCTAAACGACCCGATAGCACAATATAAAATTTATTAGGACGAGCAATTTTAGTTGGAGGTTGATATGCCATACCATTTTTAATAATGATCGATTCTTGTTTTAACAGTTGTTTAGTATCTTCCAAAATAGCGACACATAAATCTGCAAGATTATATTTCTTTTTATATTGCAACGTATGTTTAGTGGCAATAATTGGGATTTTTTTTGTCAAAAAAAATTGAGCATACTTCATAATCTCAATTTCTTTAGTATTATGACAATGAATGATATCTGGAGAAATTTTATCTAATAGCTTGGCAGTTTGATATAAGAATAGCGGATTATAACGATTTTTTTCAAAATCAAAGTCGATTAACTGTATTTCATTATTTAGGTAAGGGAGAATTTTTTCATTACTTAAAAGATAAACTTGGTGCTCTTTACTCATCTCATTGCATAAATCAACACATACTTTTTCTGTACCAGCAAATTGAATCCAATGTAAAGTATGAAGAATTTTCATTTTCCCACCATAGCTGTTATATATTAAAATAACTCTAAAAAGTTACTCGAGCGAAAAAATATAATAACTCAAGTTAAGCCCCCAACATAAACTGGGCAAAAGTAGACTTACTAGCTAATATAATAGATATAGACCAATATTCTACTAATCTAGTATAATAACTGATATAAAATTAGATAGATAGCCTTATGTCTTTACTTAACTATATGAAACGTACATTATTAAAAAAATGGTACAAATACCAACAAGCAAAAAAAGCAAAATCTTTTGACTCTCATTGGTATATGCGTTTCGGCTGGTTAGAACAACCTTTTACAACACTTGAGCAATTAGATTCACTCTTTGAGATCCACTCCCCTAAAAAGTTTACATTTGCAGATAGCTTTTATGCTTATGAAAATGGCCGTCATTTCATTTTTTTTGAAGAAGTTGATGATCAGCATCCAGTAGGCTTTCTTTCTGTTTTAGAAGTTTTTAAAGATGGAACCTACACCCCACCTGAGACTATTTTAAAACTCGACTATCACCTTTCTTATCCTTGTGTATTTAAAGTAGAAGACACTTGGTACATGATTCCTGAGACTTCGGCTAATAAAACTATTGAGCTTTGGAAATGTACTGAGTTTCCACTGAAATGGGAAAAGCATTCTAATCTGATCGAGAATATCGAAGCAGTCGACAGTACACCTTTTTATCATGAAGGCTTATGGTATCTTTTTACCTCAACGCGTCGTGATTGTAAGAAGTTCGGTGACCGCTTAGACCTTTTCTTTACCGAAGATATTTTGAATCCCAAGTGGCAAGAGCACCCAATGAATCCAGTGTGCCGAGGTAGTCAGCAATTCCGTATGGCAGGCAAACCTTTTGTTTATAAAGGACAACTGGTTCGACCAAGCCAAGATTCTTTAAAACGTTATGGCGGCAATATCGAATTAAAAGCGATTACTCAGCTTAGCCCAACAGCCTATGAAGAAAAATTACTAGAAGTGGTTTTACCAGACTGGAATCAGGCAGATGACGGTTGCCATACCATTAATGTCGAAGATAACTTCGTGGTACTTGATGCCATCCGCCTTACACCAAAAAATAATTAAGTTTTCAGCAGGCCTTTATAAATATTAAACGTCTGCTCAGCCATGGCTGGTACAGTCAATTCAGCCTTGGCTTTTGCATACAAAGGGGCAAAGTCGTTTTGAGCCTCAGGTTGAAGCGCACATTTAATCGCTTTTGCTAAACCTTGAGCATCTCCAATTTCTGCTAGATATTGTTCTGGCAGCCACTCGATCACACCATTCACTTTAGTTGAAGCCATAGCTTTATCGGCCTGTAAAGCTTCTACCATCACGAGCGGAAAACCTTCACGGTCAGAAGATAAAACTACAACATCTGCCAACTGAATCAGATCACGCGCATCAGTTCTAAAGCCGAGAAAAGCAACCCGATTTTGCATATTCAGTTCACTGACTTGTTTCTCTAAACTTGATCGAAGTGAACCATCGCCTACAATCCATAAATTGGCATCGATATGTTGCATCGACTCAATCAATAAACTGATATTTTTTACTGGTTCTAGACGTCCAATACACATGACAACTTTTTTGCTAGGGTCTAGCTCAGCAAAATCTTTTTGAATCGATTGAAGTAATTTTTCTTGATTTTCAACTGTAAGGGCGGGTTGAGGATAAACCCCATTGTAAACCACATGTGCTTTAGACTCAGGAATCCCTTGTGTGAGTGCTTGACTCACTGCAATAACCGCATCACCAGCTAAATAAGCGGATTTATTCTTTTTAGTGCCATGTACCGTCGTTACAATTTTGGGGCCAGATAAAAATGGCTTAATGCGGGCAATCAGCTCAGCCGCCTTTCCTGCTTGTGCATGAACAATGGCAGGTTGAATTTGCTGGATCAGATTTTTAAGTTGCCAAAGTAAAAAGATATTCCAACGGCTACGAGCAAAATCAACCGCATGAAAATGTACCTGTTGGCTAAATTTATCTACATAGCAAGGATGTGCAATCACATGTACTTCATGGTTTAAAGCGAGTTCATTAACAAGATTAAAAGTGTGCTGCTCTAAGCCACCAACTCCACCACTAGTTGCCAATACCTGAACAATTTTCATAGCTTGCCTACTTATTTTTATCTTTATTCATCGTCTGTTCAAATAGTTTGGCTTCTTTTAGAAATGCATAAAATGCGTTAATCATACTATTTACGAAACCACGCCAACCATTTAAGAAACTACGGCGAATAAAATAAGACTTCATAAAAGTCACAGGCATCACCAAAACCAATTTAGCAACGCTTGGAGACTTTCCTTTTTGGTATTTCTCTAACGCTTTTAAGTTGGAATATTGGTTATTTTTTTCGACTTTAACGAAAATGCTCGACTCGCCATAATGATAAATATCATGTTGAGCGCGCTGAGATTCACCATCCACAATTACATTTTCATGGACTTTATTGGCAAGGTCATAATGTCCTTTAGACTTGCGAAAAAAACGTACTTTCGCATGTTTTTTAGTATGCTTACTGTTTGGGACACCTAAAAAAACATCATTAATCGGCGTGATTAATGCATCAAGCTTATTCTGTTGAATCGTTTCAACAATTTCTTGTTTTAACTCCTTAGATAAGACTTCATCACCATCTAAATTGAGTACCCAATCATTTCGGCATTTTGCTAGAGCCAAACTTTTTTGCCCAGCATAGCCTTGCCAGTCTTGATGAGAAATTTGCGTATTTTCAAAGTGCTGTGCAATTTCATAAGTATTGTCAGTACTGCCTGAGTCTAAAATAATAACTTCATCAAAATCACTGACACTTTGCAAAGTTCGCTCTAACCAAGCGCCACAATTTAAAGTGACAATATAGACACTACATGGAATTTTATTCATAACTTATAACGTCCTTTAGCAAGGGCGATACGCATCTGTAAAGCATTCATGGCACCATGCGTGCTGACACGTGGAATATTAAATTGATTAATTGCTTCGTACGCTTCGATTTTTTTACGAGTTGATACGGCGTTTTTAAAGCCAATCTCTTGCGCCATTTTCTGGTGCTTTTCGTTAAATCGACCAAATGGATAGGCAAAGCTAGGACATTTTCCAACCAAAGCTTCAACATCTTTTTTAGATTGAAGCATTTCATCATAAGCGGTTTGATCATCAAGCTTAAGTAAATTCACATGATGTTGTGTATGCGCACCAAACTCTATGAAGCCAGAACTTGCCATTTCATGGATTTGCTCATGAGTTAGCTTTTCGATTCCTTCAATTTGCGTAGCCAAATAAATGGTTGCCTTTGCATTATATTTTTTGAGTAATGGATAGGCATATAGATAATTATCCATAAACCCATCATCGAAACTTAAAGCAACAACGTTCTTTTGACCACGATATTGTTCAAGCTCAGAGACAAAGCAAAAAGTAGCCCCTTTACGCGTCAACAACTGTAAGAGTTGTTCAAACTTTTCAGGAGGCATATTCATGCCAGAGGCCGCATCTTTAGGGGTCACCTGATGCAACATGACAATACGAGGTAGTTTGCTCGAACGAAACGGAAGCCAAAATGTATAATTACCCAGCACATATAACAGTGCAGCAAGTGCTAGTAGGCCTACCGCAACGTACAAAAACCACATCATGCATAAACCTCATGTGACCATTCATAATTTTCTGAAAGGGGCTGCTTAAATGTCACTTCAACCATAAATTGGGTGATGCGCTTAGCATTGAAAGATTTGCGTGTTTTCTCCCATCCCTCTTTCGCTATTTTTTTAGCTTGCTCTGGATTCTGATCAAAGAATTGTATCTTTTTGGCCAAGTCGAACTGATCATCAAAGTAAACCACTTCCTGCTCAGTGTAGAGTTTTTCAAAGCCAGGAATTCTTGGGCTAAAGGTGAGTAAACCATTACCGGTCAGTTGTACAATACGGTCAGAACTATACAAGGTTACATCATTACGGCGTGAGTAATTGAGTCCCATTTTTGTCTCAGATAGAACTTTATAATAACCTTTACCGTAAACACCTGGCTGTTCAAAGCAACCATAATATTGATAGTTCACATGGCCTTGTTTCAATGCATCTGCCAAATCTTTTAAGAACTTCTCACGCTCAGGTTCTTTATAAACCACGCCACAGAAAATAACAGTCTTGTCTGTGTTAGCGTTTGAAAATTGTTGTAGCGTTTCTACATTACGGTGACCCACATTTGGCAAATAGGCGACGCTTAAATGAGGCTGCTTTAATTTTTGTAGATATTCGCCACCTGTTGTACAGAAAATAGCGTCCAGATAAGGCGAAAATGCTTTTACGAAATCGAGTTTGCTTTCGAGATAAAGCGGGTCAACATACCAAAATGCAAGTTTAGTATTTGGATAAGATTCTTTAATCTGTTTTAAAACATTAGGACTCATTAAATCACTATGCCCAATGAGTACCAGATCAGGTTCAATATTATTAACAACTTTTAGTACTTCTTTATTCGCCCAATTGGCACCCAGTTTTTTTGTTTTAAAAATGGTTCCCATGCGAGCCATGTCACGAAAACTAAAGTCATAGACGAAATGGCCATTTTCAATTAATCCGGCAGAAATTTTACGGTCTGTGCAGTAAAAATGCGCGCCTTGTTTATTAAAGCCAAAATTCGCAATATGCAATATTTTCATTTATTTACTCAAAATAAAAAATTTAATTTTTTGCTAAAAGATATGTTGCCACACGCTCTGCTTCTTTAAAAGCATTTGGTTCAGGTAACTGGGCTAACAAGAGCGATTTCGAGACAATTCCTTTCGCCAATAATCCATCTACCGAAGTCGTAATACGATCTTGTTTCATCCGATCCATAGCAATGACCCCAACTCGACAACCGGCGGTCAATGCCTCATAAATCATCGAAACGCTATCTTCCGTAACCCAAACCGCCTCTGCCTTTTGCATTTCTTCAAAAATCCAGCCTTGCGGCGTCTGTTCTACTGGGAAAAAGCGTACATGGGATGAAAAAGGATATGTATTCAAGCGTTCAACAAACTGCTCAGGTGTTCGACGCGAGGTTGTAATAATGATTTCATTATTCGGATGTTGCTTCACAATGTGTTCAAGCGATGCAAAGACTTTATCCTCATGCCATTGATGGCGTTTAGATGAACCACCCAAAGCAATTAAAATCCGCCCCGATTGGTGGCGCTGTTCATTCACAATTGGATTCAGTGCCCCTTGGGTCACAATCACATGATCAGATGCTTGAACATCATCATGTGCTGGAATCACACTGTAATTGAACCAAGCGAATGGATAATTCGGTTTCATTAAAATCACAGTTTTGGCTTGTGCATAAATTTTCCCAAGTAGCAGTACACGTAATTGCGTGTGACTACCGACTCCAATAATTAAATCGGGGGGTGTTTTAAACTGCGAAATCGATCTGCGAAAGAGCCCTGCCAACAAAGGGAATATGGCTAAGCCATCGATCGAAATCTCTTCAAAACTCACGGTTTCTGAGGATTGTCTTTGTATAGCTTTAAACAAGCCGAGTGCTTGTGAACGGTGTCCCGCCTTTCCATCACTAACATAGACAATATGCATAAACTTAAACCATGATAAAATTTCAATAAAAAAAGGCGAAACCGAAGTCTCGCCTTTTGATCTTAACCGATCAACTTAGTTTACGTAAGTCAACCAATGTGCATATTTGTCGTTACGACCTTGAACTGCATCAAAATAGGTTTTTTGAATTTCAGTCGTAATCGGACCACGTGCACCGCAACCAATTTGACGGTCATCATATTCACGAATTGGCGTTACTTCCGCAGCAGTACCCGTAAAGAATGCTTCATCGGCAATGTAGAATTCGTCACGTGTAATACGACGCTCAACAACTTGATAACCAAGATCTCTAGCAATCGTCATTACGGTTTGACGTGTAATACCGTCAAGCGCACCACCAGAGATATCTGGGGTATGTAACACGCCATCTTTAATCAAGAATACGTTTTCGCCAGAACCTTGGCATACATAACCTTGAGGATCCATTAACATTGCTTCATCATAACCAGAATGTGCAACTTCTTGGTGAGCAAGAATTGACAAGGTGTAGTTACCAGATGCTTTTGCTTTACACATCGTCACGTTTGGATGGTGATGCGTAAAAGAAGAAGTTTTTACGCGAATCCCTTTCGCCATAGCTTCTTCACCCAAATATGCACCCCAACCCCATGCTGCAACTGCTGCATGAATGGTGTTGTTGGTCGCTGCAATACCTAGTTTTTCAGAACCAATCCAGATTAACGGACGTAAATAGCAAGATGCTAATTTATTTTCACGAACCACATCAATTTGAGCTTGTTCTAGCGTCGCTTGATCAAATGGAACTTTCATTTGATAAATTTTTGCAGAATTAAGCAAACGCTTAGTGTGGTCTTTTAAACGGAAAATCGCTGTACCTTTTGGTGTCTCGTAAGCACGCACACCTTCAAAGACACCCATACTGTAGTGCAAAGTATGCGTTAAAACGTGAACTTTCGCTTCACGCCAATCAACCAATTGTCCATCTTGCCAAATAAAACCATCACGATCAGCCAAATTCATGGCACACACTCCAAATTTTTATATACTGTCATTTTTATCCAACATAGCCGTAGCGGTTGGATCTATTAATCTTTGCCATAACTTGCAAACGATCACGCGGGTATTGTGCCAGTCCGCAGCATTGACTTGCATGGATTGATTCGCAAGCGCTAAACGGTGGCTCTCGGCTCGTTCACTGAGATAAGCTTGAATCAATGCTGTTGCATCGTTACTGGATAAGCAACCTGCTTTTGCAGCGTCTTCAAGGATTCGTACATTGTCGGAGTAGTGGGCGAGATCGGAATTCGACCCACTCCAGGCTAACACAGCATACTGTGCCATAAATTCAATATCAACGATACCACCTGCATCCTGTTTTAAATGAAAAATTCCATCTTTTTGCTGTTCTTTAGAAGAGCCTAAATGGTCTTTCATTTTTTGGCGCATTTTGAGTACTTCTTCGCGCACATTTGCCTCATCTCTTGGTTGCGTTAAGATGCGACAGCGCAGTTGCTCGAACTTATCTCGCAACGTTTCTTCACCTGCAATCGAGCGTGCGCGTACCAATGCCTGATGTTCCCACAACCACGCATTTTTAAGCTGGTATTGTTCAAATGCTTTTAAGCTAGTGACAAGCACACCTGCTTCCCCCGAAGGACGCAAGCGGGTATCAATTTCATAGACCCGACCATCTAAAGTTTGTGTCGTCATCAATGAGATAAACTTTTGCGCCACACGCATGGCAAATTCAAAACCACTGATAGATTTTGGTCCGTCGGTATCTGACTGTTCATCCATATAGTGAATAAACACCAGATCCAAGTCTGAACCATAGCCCAACTCAATGCCACCAAGCTTACCATAGCCCACAACGGCAAAAGCCATATGGTCAATGGCACAGCGCTGCCCTTCATTATCGAGTGGAAAACCATGTCTTTTCGCAACCATTTGATATGCCATGTTCAAAGTTGCATTCACAGACACTTCAGCAATATCGGTTAAGGCATCAGAGACTTTCATGAGTGGACTTTCAGCTAAAACATCGCTGGCTGCTACTGCCAAAACATTAGATTTTTTAAATAGACGCAACACTCGCATCAGGTCTTCGACTTCATCCAGTTCAATGCGCAGTAATTGCTGACGTAATGAATCTTGTAAATCCTGACGGCGGGGCAATTCAAAATCCATCGATAAAAATTCATCTAGCAATACGGGATAATGCGTCAATTCTTCACAAATCCACGGACTCACAGTGGCCATTTTGACTAAACGCTGTAGCGCACCTTTACTTTCGATCAACATCACCAGATACACAGTACGACGCATTACCGATTCGACCAAAGGCATTAAACGCAATAAAGCCGTTTGTGGTTTATCCGACTCTAAAATTGCCTCAATCAAATGCGGCCAGAACATTTTCAAACGTTGTACAGCTTTTGCAGGCAGTTTTTTCAAAGCATTGCCATACCAAAATTCATGCACTAAATTTTTGGCATCATCATCCAGTACGGCTTGTAAACGTTGTTCTAGCTGACCAAAACTCTCGATTAATGGATCAGGTTCTTTTTCTTTAATCAAATGCTCGAATTGATAAATGACTTTAGCGCGCTTTTGGTCGAGCACATCCAGAAATGCTTGCCAGTCAGCATAGCCCAAAGTTTCTACCATACGTTGGCGCAGTTCAGGCTCATAGGGTAAAGATTGCGTCTGTTGATCATTTAAGGCCTGAATGGCATGTTCTACTCGACGCAGAAATAAATAGGCATCTTCCAGTTCAACCACCACTTGTGGGTCAAGTAATCCGACCTCACCCAAATGATGCAAACTCACCAAACATTGACGATCTTGCAACTCGAGTTTTGAACCGCCATAAATTAATTGGAAAACTTGTACGATAAATTCAACTTCGCGAATCCCGCCTGCACCCAGTTTAATGTCATCTTCAATATTACGACGCGCCACTTCTCGCTCGATCATGGCTTTCATTTCGCGCATGGCTTCAAATGCGGTGTAATCAACGTAGCGTCGGAATACAAATGGGCGCGTCATGGCAAGTAGCTCATCACCTTCCTTGCCACCCGTCACAATACGCGCTTTAATCCAAGCATAACGTTCCCATTCACGTCCGTGCTGGCTCAAATATTTTTCCAAAGCCACATGGCTAATTGCGAGCGCAGACCCATCTCCCCACGGACGCAGACGCATATCCACACGGAACACAAAACCATCGGCAGTCATGTGATCCAGTAAATAAATCAGCTTTTGCCCCCAAAGAATACAAAACTGCTGAACATCAATGCATTTACGTCCATTGGTTTCGCCTTGCTCATCGAAGGCAAAAATCAGATCGATGTCACTCGATAGGTTTAACTCTTGTGCACCATGTTTTCCCATGGCAATCACGATCAAATCTTGGACTTTACCGCTATAACCTATTGGCTCGCCATGCTTAGCAACCAGAGGTTTACGCGCAAAATCTTTCGCTGCACAAACCATCGCATCCGCAAAATCAGATAACTCCCGCGTTAAGGTTACAACATCGGTCAATTGGTTCGCATCTTGCCAAATCCAGCGAAACATAAGGCGTGCCCGCAAAATTCGACTTAAGCGTAGCCATGTGGTTTCATCTTCTACGTTGTCTAATTCTTGGTGAACTTGTGCAAAAATTTGTGGGGTGGTTAATGAAGTCTGAAACTGATCAACGCCATAATCTTGTTCTAATAAGGTTGTATGGATTGCCAAGACCTGTTCTGCATACTGGCTCGCACACAACGTTTTTTGCAATTGTTCAGCGTTCATCAAGAGCTACTCTCCTTCTTTGGCACATGCCTGATTCAACTTTTTTAAGCCATCGAGCTTCATGACATCTTAATTTTAATATCTGGACTCATCATTGCTGTTTTAATCCTGATTCGACCATCAATGGCTCTTTTGATCAGCAAAGTTCTGATTGAACAATAAGCATATTTCGAAATAATCTGAGCTGATATTGGGCATAAGTATGACGTCGACTCCAGCTCGAGTGTACTCAATCAAATGCGGGGATACTACCGAATGCGTATAGTTTTGAAGGTTTTTTTTGAACAATATGAATCATCTGGAAAAGAGATGTGATTAAGACGAAGTTTCTTTTTTCTTTTGGTTTTGACCTAGGGCTAAATAAGATTCTGCTTGCGGTAAAGTCACTTTAAATAAAGTACCTTCCCCCTCTTTGGATTGCACTTGAATTTCGCCCTGATTAATTTCTACAAAGCGTTTACACAGTACTAAACCAAGCCCCATGCCCTTTTCGCCATCCGTGCCTTTAAAACTGACCGTTAACCGTGGTTGAAATAGCTGTTCAATTTGTTGTGCAGTCATACCCAAACCTGTGTCTTGAATCGCAATCTCAACCCCTTTGCTTGTGACTTCAGCAGAAATTTTGACTACGCCAGAGCCATCCATATGCGTAAACTTTAACGCATTGGAAACTAAATTCTGAATCACCGAAGTGACCATATTAATATCGGCAAAGACTTTGATTTCTTCGGGTACAGCATTAATCAATTGGATCTTCTTTTTAACGGCTAAGCCATTCAGCACATCAAAAACAATTTTTGAAGCCTGTTTTAACTGGAAATTAATCGGATGGAAGACAAAACGCCCACCTTCTGCCATTGCCCAATTGAGTAAACTTTCTAATAAGCTATATGTCGATTGCGTCGTGTCATGCAAATAGTCTGCAATATTCTGAATACTGTCTTCATCCAAACTGCTCCGCTCTTGGGCTAAAACCTCTGAAAATCCAAGCAAGCCATGAAATGGGGCACGTAAATCATGTGCAATAATTTGGAAGAATTTGGTTTTACTAAAATTTAATGCAGACTGCTGCTCATACATTTCTTTCAGTTCTGCATGATCAATTTTAAGTTCAATATGCTGCATTAAACTGGCAAATAACTCTTGCAGCATTTGAATTTGATCTTGCATAAATGCCTGTGTTTGATGGTCAAACAAAGCCACGTGACCGACCGAATCACCTTCGCTATTTTGTAAATTCAAAACCACTAAACGAGGCTGTGATACCAAGCCTAAAGTTGAAATTGCTGTTAAGAAAATTGAATAATCAGGATGTCGCTCATCGATATACGCTTGTCTGACCAAACTGGGAAACAATGGGGAACTGGCATAGGCTTTTAAACCCGACTGCATTGACACCCATGCATAAGGCTCATTATAAAATTGTAAAACAGCATAATCCACAGCAAGCAGTTGCCGCGCCAATTTGAGAAAACTCGAAATTTGATTCTGTGGTGATGTGATCCCTAACAGCAATGAAAGTCTACAAGCGCTTAACTGCTCGGTTTCTGAGCCAATCCCTAAGAGTTGTATGTTCATAATTGCCTCGGAGAAAATCAAACATTGCGACAGTCGATTATGCAGATTCAGTTAAACCTTTAATTAAGAACAGATTTTTTAATTATGATACAAAAAATTAAAATATATTTACAAAAACAATATAATACTTAATCTCTGAGTTGACCAGTCATACATGTGTTAAACGCATAGATAAATTTCATCAAAACTAGATTTTTATCTCGTTTCTCTATACATTGTTCAATGTAAAACAAGTTTTATTCAGACTGACTTTCAATCCAATATCGTCACTCGACAGCATTTAGCACACACGACATTTTCAACAGCACTTGACCCATATTGTGATGACCATTCTGCAAAGGCTACTTTCAAAACTCAATCTAGATTTGAGAAAGTTAATTCTTTTTCTTGCGATGTTTAGTGTGTTTAGCCTATTTGTGATTTCACTGGCCGTCAGCTACTACATTCAGCGTCAACAACTGATTGAAAATTCATTGTCTGTCAATTTTGATTATGCTTCAAAAATTGCCCAAGGAACGGACTTACAATTTAAAAGTTTAGTCAAGCAACTGGCATATAGTGCAGACATTCTGGGTCATTCTTTTGATGATTCCAACACACTGCAAAATGAAGTCAATCGCTTACGTTATCAATCCGATTTTTTTGACAGTGTCGTCATCATCAATAAACATGGACGCTTTGTCAGTTATGCACCAGAGCATTTGGCATTTAATAAACAGCAAGTCAATAAAACCTACGGCATTCAACTGTCATTAGAAAAAAAAGCCCCTGTTATCACACCACCTTATTATTCAATTCGACATAATTTAATCGTCTTTATCTCACAACCAATTTTTGACCAAAACCACCAATATCTCGGTTTTATTGGCGGAGCATTGTATTTAAAGAATAATAATCTAATCCGCGAATTGCTCAGTATCAAATATAATTATCAAAACAGTTATATGTATGTGCTTGATCAATACAATCGCATTATTTTTCATCCTGATCCTAAACGTATTGGTGAAACAGTCACGCACAACTCAGGGCTTGCCCACATTCAAGCGACCAAGTATGGAAAAATGGAATTGGTAAATAGCCAAGGGCATGAAAATCTCGCGGGTTTTGCCTATGTACCGTCAACCAAATGGATCATCGTTTCCCAACAACCCACTGCGGTACTCTTAAAACAAGCCACCAGTATTGTTTATAAAATTTTGTTCGGTATGTCGATCTTTTATTTAGTTATTTTCTTTATTGTGTGGCGTATTGCCTATCTCATTTCCAATCCACTAGAACAGCTTGCAAAAATGGCCAGTGTATTGAATACCCCAGATATCGATCAAAAAATTAAAAGCATTGAACCCTGGTATTTTGAAGTTTTAAAATTCCGCCTGTCTTTACTGCTGAGTGCTCAAAACTTTAAAAAGCGGATTAATGAGCTAAATTACCATGTCAATACTGACCCATTGACAGGCTTTTATAACCGTCGTGGCATGGATGTATTTACTCAAGAATTGATCAATGCCAAAACCCAATTTTGTGTGATCGCCATTGATATTGATCACTTTAAACAAGTCAATGATACCTATGGACATGACAAAGGCGATTTGGTCTTACAAAAAGTAGCTGAACTGATTCAAGCCAACTTCCGCGATAATGATGTGTGTTGCCGTTTCGGTGGTGAAGAATTTATTGTTTTAACACCAAGTACCGATTTGAATATTGGTTATAAACTCGCAGAACGCCTAAGACTAAAATTAGAATCGACTTTAATTGAAGGGATTGGTCCAATCACCATTTCCATTGGTCTTGCACATTGGCCTGACACTTCCATTCATATTAAAGCCGTCATGAAACTGGCTGATGAAAACATGTATCAAGCCAAAGCGAATGGGCGCAATCGCATCTGTATGTAACGTAAACTGGTGCTTGAGAATTGAATCGCGCCGAATAAACGTCATCTTAAGCAATCAAAATCAGATTACCTCCATCCCCACGTTTCACGATTTGATGGTTAAAAGCTCGAGTTGCTCGACTTCCATGGGCATAGCGAGTAAATAGCCTTGTAATTGTTGACAACCTAAACGCGATAAAATTTCTGCTTGTGAGGCACATTCCACCCCTTCAGCTGTCACCACCAAACCGAGTTTAATCGCCAGTTGAATAATACTTTCTAGAATCATTTCTTCTTTAGAATCAACTTCTAAATCATAAATAAACTCACGATCTATTTTCAGCTCATCCACTGGAAGATTTTTTAAATACAGAAAACTCGAATGGCCTGTACCAAAATCATCAATTGCCAACTTAATGCCCATTTGACGCAAACGCTCAAAACTCAAAATACTGGATTCAATATGATGCATCGCTGTCGTTTCTGTAATTTCAATCATCAAATGACTTGGATCAATTTGATATTTTTCAAATAACTGTTCTAGGTTGGTGAATAAATGCTTGTGTTCAAATTGCACAGCAGAAAGGTTTACAGCAACAGGGAAAAACGGTGCATTATTTTTTTCCCAAATTTGAATCTGACGGCACGCTTGTTCCAGTACCCAATAGCCCACTTCAATAATCAGTCCGGTCTTTTCAGCACCCCGAATAAACATATTTGGGGTTAATAGCCCCAAAGTTGGATGCTGCCAACGAATTAATGCTTCTACACCACAAATTTGATGATCGCGAGTAGTAAATTTAGGTTGGTAAAACAAGATAAATTGCTGCTCTTCCACAGCCTTATATAAATCATTGATTAATTTAGTTAAACTTTTTGTTTCCTGCTGATCTACCGTATAGTTAAACACCGAATAGGTATTGCGACCCTGATATTTCGAGGAAAGCATGGCCGCATCTGCATTGATTAGTAAATCTTGCAAATTATTGCCATGTTCAGGAAACATCGCGATACCAACGCTTGCCGAGATATTAATTTCCTTCCCTGCAATCAAAAAGCTATTTTGAATTTGCTCAAGTGCAACATTTGCCATATGTTCGGCTTGTTCTAAACTTGCATCTTCAATCACCATCAAGAACTCATCACCACCAATACGGAGTAATTTTTGATGTTCATTCAATTGGGCATGAATACGGCTTGAAAGCTGTACCAACAATTGGTCGCCAACATGATGACCGAAGACATCATTCACCCCCTTAAATCGATCTAAATCAATAAAAAGAAAAGCAATTTTTTGGTCATTATAACGGTGATTGGTAAATAGAAAGTGCGCATATTCAGCTAAATACAACCGGTTAGGTAATTTGGTCAGATTATCCCGAACCGCTTGTTTCGCCAGCTCTTGGTTTGCCGTATATAATTGTAAGTTGCGCTCTTCTAAGCGTTGCTCTAACACCGCGACAAAAAAAGCGGCAATAAAAATCAGAGAAGTCACCAATAATACGGTGAATAAAATTAAGCTATACCCCGATTGGTTTAAGATGATCAAATCGGTGGCATATTTCACAAACTTGGTAGCAGCCATACCACTAAAATGCATACCGACAATGGTCGTCGACATCATTAATGCAATACCTAGTTTTAACCAGAATTTATATTTGATTGCAGCTTTATATTTAAATGTTAACCAGAAGGTTAAGCCTGAACCACAGATTGCAAAAATAATTGAAAATACCACCAACATGGCATCGTATTGAATATGATAAGACGGCAATTCTAATGCAAGCATCCCTGTATAGTGCATGCCAGAGATACCCAATCCCATTAATACCGCCCCCATAATGAGACGTGCAAATGATAAGGTTGGACGGGTAATCAGCCATATGGCAAATGTCGAAGCAATAAATGCAATTAAATAAGATGTTAAAGTTAGCCCCAAATCTACAGTAAATGATTCTGGGAAATGGTAGGCGAAAATAGCAATAAAATGCATACACCAAATGGCAACCCCAAGCACCAATCCACTGGTCACCAAAATTACGTTGTGAAGCTTCTGCTGTGGCTCACGAAATAATAATTGCTCGAGTGACACGACCATTAAACATGCCAACAAAGCAAATAAAATAGAACCTATAACTAGGCTTAAATCATAATGTATATGAACCATATAAAGCTTCCGTTTAGGTCATCTTTTTTTTATCAATACATTCAAAGTCGAGCTCTCAAGCGATAAAAAACGGTAAGTTTTTTCAAATTTTATAATCCTGTTTAGAATCTAATACTCTATCCTTTTGGTCAAGTGTTTATTCTTGATTATTTTGAAAAAATATTATCATAATTGACTGTTATCCATTTATTTTTTATGCCTTTTTTAACACTCAGAATACAATAAAGCCAGTCCGATGGGACTGGCTTTAAATCAGGTCTATCCTGCTAAAGAATTAGGACTTCACTTTCGGTATTTTCGCATAATCCAGCAATACATTCGCCGCTTCGGTCACAAATGCTTCCTCTTCAGGTAATGCAGGGCGTTGCGTTGCTTTCATTTTGGCACGAGACTCCGCCAATGCATCTAGAGATGCTTGGTAACTCTCCCAATTTGCATATGGCTTTTGTCCTGTCGCCTGACGACGTTGGTTTTCCGCCTGTAAAGTTTCTTGCTCTAGTGCTGTCAACTCCGCTTTACGTTGATCCATATCGAGAACAATACGTTTTTGTTCATCCGATTTTTTCGCAATCGCTTTGCGCTGTTCCAAATATTTGAACTGTGGCTCAACACTCACGCGTTGTTCAGAAGCTTGATCAAGTTGTTGTACATAAGGTTTAACGGAGCCTTCTCTCTTAAATGGTGCTGTCGGAATGGTATCCCATTTCAAGGCATTCTTCGCTTTACGTTCACCAAACTCTTCATTATAGATATCCACCAACGTTACATCTGGAATGACACCCTTGTTTTGTGTGCTTCCGCCTGTGACACGGTAGAACTTACGCTGAGTTAGGGTCGCCTGTCCATAAGCCAAACTGTCTAATTGGACCTGTGCCGTACCCTTACCTGTAGTGGTACTCCCAATGACAATGCCACGCTCATAATCTTGAATGGCAGCAGAATAAATTTCACTGGCCGAAGCTGAAGCCAAATTAATCAAGATTGCCAACGGACCCGCATAGGTCTGCGCGCCACCGTCATCATCTTCAAACACGCTGACATTGCCATTGCCATCTCGAATTTGTACCACTGGACCAGACTTAATCACCTGCCCTAGCATACGCGCCACTTCTTCTAAAGAACCACCAGGGTTATTCCGTAAATCAATAATGATGCCTTCTACATTTTTCGTTTGCAGATCTTTCAAGGCATTGTTGGTATCTTCTGACACCGAACGATATTCATTGCCCGCACGACGCGCGCGATAGTTCAAGTAAAAAGATGGGATTTCAATGACACCCATCCGGTGCACTTTACCATCACGTTTCACTTCAACCACACGTGAACGTACTCCAGCATCTTCTTCCTGAATCACATCACGTACGATGATGACATTACGTGCTTGGTTCATTGAAGCACCCGCTGCCAATAGACGTACCGTCACTTTGGTGCCACGTTTACCACGAATCAACCCCACAATTTCATTGCTTGGCCAACCGACAACATCAATCATTTTTTCGCCATCTTGCGCCACACCAATAATGCGGTCACCTGACTTCACTTGCCCTGTTTTACTTGCAGGACCACCATCCACAATGGTTTCAATCTTGGTGTAGTCTTCATTACCACGTTCTGGGCGAATGGATACCCCAATTCCTTCTAACTGTAAGGTCGTTTGACGGTTCAATTCCATCGCATCAACAGGTGGGAAATAGTTGCTGTGCGGATCATAGGTCAGCATCATCGCATTTAAGGTTTTATCCAGAACATCATCACTCTTGGTACGGCTAATACGTTCCAATTGACGGGTATAGCGTTTAGTCAGGGTTTGTACTGGAGTCAGGTCTTCTGGACTGGTTAGATCCTGTCCATTGGCGAGTTCTGGATTATCTTTCAGAACTTTTTGCTTGGCTTGCTCTTCTTGTTTGCTAATGTTCAAATTGATGAGTTGTGACACCAGCATTTTTTGCCAATAGACACGCTGCTCTTGAGTATTTTTAAAATAAGCTGCTTTTTCGCGATCAACATCAATATAAACATTTGGCTGATTCAAATTTTGCGTTTTTTTCAGCTCTGCCAACATAAACGCATAAAACTGTGTCAAACGTTCACGATATTGGGCATGAATGGCATAAGGACCAGTTAAATCCCCTGCTTTTAATGCTGCGCCAAAGGTCGCACCATATTGTTTCTTATATTGCTCAACTTCTGAGTTCAGAAAAATTGTATGGTCTGGATCTAAACTGTCCAGATAAAAATCGAGAATGCGGTTCGAAGTATCTGCATCCAAACGCATATTTAAATAATGTTGACGGTCAACTAAGGTTGCCAATTGTCGTGAAACTAGCGCTTGTTCTTTTGTTGGCACGACAGATTTTGAGACTACAGCGGTATCGTTGGCTGCAATTGCTTGATTGATTGCGTGTGTGAAAAACAAACCACCAGTCGCAATGGCAACTGCACAAGCTATTGTTTGAAGTTTCATAAATAATTTGTACTTCCTTGGTTTTTGACCAAAATTACTGCGTCGTTATTCAACATGAATGGTGCAGATTCAACATCTTAAACAACTAAATATGTTTATGTCGTGTAGTTTTATCATAATCTGTGCTGACAAAATGTAGCAAATCATTGCAGAATTCGGGTATTGTTTCGCGGAAGCTGATCCCTTCAGCTTCTTTATTTAAATAATTCAAACACGGACACCGATATGATTGGCGCATTGATGCTAGACATCGCTGGCACAGAACTTACCCAAGAAGATATTGAACTATTGCAAGCTCCGCAAGTCGGTGGCGTGATTTTATTTGCACGAAATATTCAGTCCCCACAACAAGTCCGTGCACTGACCGATCATATGCGTCAAATTCGTCCTGAAATTTTAATTGCGGTCGATCAGGAAGGTGGCCGTGTACAACGTTTAAGACAAGGCTTTACCCTACTTCCTGCCATGGGTCGCTTTGGTGAGTTATACCAAAAAGATGCTGAGCAGGCATTAGACCTTGCTGAACAATGTGGTTGGCTCATGGCAACAGAAGTTTTGGCTGTTGGGATTGATTTTAGCTTTGCCCCTGTGCTCGACTTAAATGACATTAGCGATGTGATTGGTGACCGTGGTTTTGCCAAAAACATGCAAGACATTGTGCCGCTTGCCAGTGCTTTTCTGAACGGTATGAAACGTGCAGGTATGGCTTCAACAGGCAAACACTTCCCTGGGCATGGTTCAGTGAAGGCAGACTCACATGTCGCGGCTGCCATTGATTCACGTCCTTATGCGGAAATCTTTGCCAAAGACATGCAAAGTTTTATCCAACTGATGCCTCAGCTTGATGCCTTAATGCCCGCGCACGTGATTTATGAGCAGGTCGATCCGAACCCAGCAGGTTTCTCTGAGTTCTGGATTCAAAACATTCTTCGTCAAGAATTGAAATTTGATGGCGTACTGTTCTCTGATGACTTAAGCATGCAAGCGGCCTGTGTTGCGGGCGGTGCCGATGCTCGCATTCAAGCTGCACTGAAAGCGGGCTGTGATATGGGGCTGGTATGTAATGATCGTGCTGCGCAATGTATCGCTTTGGCAGGCATGACTGAACTTCCCCTACCAAATCAGCAACGTTTAAAACGCATGCGCGGTAAAATCCCGAATATTCAAATTGGTGAAACTTTAGCGCTCGGTGCTGAGTGGCAACGTGTAAGAGACAACATTACCGCCTTTAGAAATGCCAACTAACTATTCGACGGAAGGAGCACCACAAAGTGCTCCTTTTTCTTTATGATGTAAGCACTTTCAGCAACGATTGCTGTACTAAAATCAAAACAAAAAAGTAGGTCAGGAAGACATGACAGAAGGACTTTCACAACATCGCCATATCTCTTTTACAGCCCATTACACAGGTTATATTTGGTATCAAATGGGGATTTCAAATGCCGTTTTTGCCACAGCCAAAGGTAAATTTTTAGCAAAACTGGTGCATCCTTTAGAATCTTGGGCAGAGCGCTATGTGGGGGGCAGTATGCGCAGTACCTTAAAGCAACGCCACCGTATGATTGATGAACATCTCTATCAATTGATTGCACAACACCCGCAGCTACAAGTCTTAGAAATTGCATGTGGGCTTTCACCGCGCGGTTGGAGTTTCCGTCGCAAGTTTCCAAACTTGGTCTATCGAGAATTAGACTTGCCCGAAATGGCACACGTCAAAACTCAAGCACTGCAACAACTTGAATCCAATAGCACTCAGGTATTCAGCGCTGATATTTTTAGCGATGAATTTACTCAGGTTTTTCAAAAATTTGACACGCGATTTCCACTGGTGGTGATTAGTGAAGGACTGATTAACTACTTTGATAAAACCCTATTGGCACAATTATTCCAAGCAATTAATCACAATGGGCAGCATTTCCCTGAAATTCATTATCTCAGTGATATTTACCCTGAACCCGTCAAAAATAAATTGGCACATATCATTTGGAGTAGCAGCAAACTGTTAAAAATGATGTCCCGTAGTGCCTTTAGTTTTCACTTTACTCAACCAAATGAGCTTCAGCATTTTTTGCAAGATGCAGGTTTTCAAACCTCATCCATCATTCAACCCAAACTCTATTTCCAAGCACAAACAGATGAAAACACCTCTGAAGAACATCTGGGCGATTTGGTCTGGATGCTACACGCCTCAAGTAAACCTGCCTCACAGCCCACTTTAAAGTACTAAAATAAAAAAAGGGAGCGATCTATAGCTCCCTTTGATTGACACTTCATTGCAAATTTCTGGTCACTGGATTTTTAAGCACTTGCCGACATCATCAAGGCTTGCTGGCGTTGAATATAACGAAGTAACCGTTCTGCCACGTCAAAACTGCCGTGTTTAAATAGGGCACGAACATGCGTTTCGCCTATTTCGAAGATCAAACATTCAATCGCAAAAGAACCTTCCTCATCGTGCAGATGTAAAGCTAAATCACGTGGATATCGTGCAGCAATCTGACTGTCACCTTGGGTAAAATTGAGTTTTAAACCAAAGAAATTCATATCTTCAATTTCAGTTGCTAGCTGTAAATCTGAATGGCGATGAGTTAAATGCGTAAATGGTTGACTCACCTGAATTCTTGCTTCGCCACGCCGCTCCATGGTTAATAGCTGCGCCCGCGTCATATTCAGAATGCCATCTAACTGCTGAATAGACTCGCCACGTAAATAAGTTGCGAATAAATGCATGGTTTCTTTACGGCGTTGTAATTGTGGCACATGATCCGCATTGGCAATCATGGCAAATTCCATCTCAGGACATTGCAAGGCAAAATTGGCATTTTCATAAGGCAAGGTGAAACTGTCATATTGACCGCAAGCCACTAAAACCTTACAGCATGGAATCGGCACATCGGTTAAACGGAGCAAGCGATTACAGTTAATCTCATAGCGTTCTTGCTCGGTTGCAGTAAATTCTGCCATCTGTCGAAAGAACAAACGCTTTGCTGTTGGCGACATTCGAGTCACATCCAGTTTGGCATGATTCACCAAATACAAAATGACCGCCTGCCCAAATTCCTCCATACGCTGTTCTTGCATGAGAAATAAGGATTCTTCGAGTAACATGCGCCAGCTTTTGCGTGTTTTTTGCATTACGCCCATCAGAATCATGCGATCAATCAATTCTGGACGTAAATCTGCCAAACCCGATGCCAGCACGGAACCTAAAGACATTCCCATGACCGAAACTCGCTTCAGCCCGACAATATCCAACCACTGCCCTAACATGACGGCAAGATCACTTAACTCTAATGTCCCTGCCGAAAGCCCTGTATCGACATTGCTAATTTGCTGATTTGCACCCATAGATGGTAAATCAATTAAAATGACGGGGCCTGCGGCAAACAGTTGCTCTACACAATATTTATAGGAGTTAAAATTTTGGAATGCCCCACCAATAATCACAATGGGCGTACGGTGAAGCGTTTCAGGTTCAGCAATTGCCATATACTCGATTTTCCACCCATCTATCCAAGTGGTTCGAGCTGGCTGTTTAAAGCTGTGCTTATTATATAAATCAAAAAAACCATGACGATTTATTGATGACTGTAATTCCGCGTCCAATTGGATAATGGAATTCATATTCCTTACCTCCATCCTTGTCTTATTTTTATTTTGCAAGACACTACTTTAAGCAACGTATGTGCCTATTTTTAAGCACAAACTCATTCTATTTTTGTGTAAGACGTCAATGTCATTATCGCTTGTCATAATATACAAAGGTTGTTTTTAGGCGCAACTCATTCCATGACCGCTTATCTTTTTTTACGGTAAAAGCGATGTAAGACATACCGCATACTAAATTTTTGCCTATTTTTACCGAGATACTTCATTGTCAGTACACAGGCTGTTACTATCGGAACTGAAATTTCTAAGTGATCAAACCGCCATGCAAGAGTCGATTGAACAATATATGCAAACGGTAGGACAACAAGCACGCCAAGCTTCGCGCGTGTTAGCCAGCGCTTCTACCCAAATGAAAAACAATGCTTTGTCAGCAATTTACACAGCATTACAGAACAATGAGTCTACGATTTTAGCGGCCAACCAAATAGACATGGATAAAGGCCGTAACAATCAATTAGACAGTGCCTTGCTTGATCGCTTAGAACTTACCCCCACACGCTTTAAAGCGATGCTACAAGGTCTGAAAGATGTCATCAGTCTGGTCGATCCGATTGGTGAAATCACGGATTTAGCCTACCGTCCTTCTGGCATCCAAATTGGAAAAATGCGCGTGCCACTGGGTGTAGTCGGTATGATTTATGAATCACGCCCAAATGTAACCTTAGAAGCCGCTTCTCTGGCGTTGAAGTCTGGTAATGCCATTATTTTACGTGGTGGTTCTGAAGCATTGGAATCGAATAAAGCCATTGCGGCAGCTATTCAGCATGGCCTCAAAGCATCAGGTTTACCTGAAACTTCAGTTCAAGTGATTAATACAGTGGATCGTGCAGCAGTAGGTCAGCTTATTACCATGTCGGAATATGTGGATGTGATTGTTCCACGTGGAGGCAAAGGTTTAATTGAGCGTATTAGCAATGAAGCCCGTATTCCTGTGATTAAACATTTAGATGGCAACTGCCATGTCTTTGTGGAAGCGCAGGCAGATTTACACAAGGCGCTACCGATTGCACTGAATGCCAAAACCCATCGTTATGGCGTGTGTAATGCTATGGAAACACTCTTGGTGGATGAGAACGTTGCCGAAGCGTTTTTACCACGCATTGCAGAGCTATATGCAGAGAAAAATGTTGAACTGCGTGGTTGCCTTGAAACACAACGGATTTTAGGCAGTGCCGTTAAACCTGCAAGTGAAGAAGATTGGTACACTGAATATTTAGGTCCAATTTTGGCAGTTAAAGTCGTATCAGGAATGGATGAAGCCATTGAACATATTAATAAATATGGTTCGCATCATACCGATTCGATTATTACTGAAAACTTCAGTTTAGCGCGTCAATTCCTTGCGCGAGTCGACTCAAGCTCAGTCATGGTGAATGCCTCTACCCGTTTTGCTGATGGCTTTGAATATGGTCTAGGTGCTGAAATTGGCATCTCTACCGACAAGATTCATGCGCGTGGCCCAGTCGGCTTAGAAGGTTTGACTTCGCAAAAATGGATTGTGTTAGGCGACGGACAAATTCGTCAATAATTCAGCTCTAACTAAAGTATCTTTAAGTGTTCAGTTTCAACCATGAAGCTGAACACAGCGACTACACTCTCCCTACCCTAAATCTTGTAACATGATAAAAAAATTGAAAAAGATAAAAGGGAAATCGCATGTTCTACTATTTGATCATTTGTACCTTTTTACTGGCATTACTGGTTTCTTTCACGGTAATGAAAATTTTTTCCAATTCGATTAATGCTATTCTGGCGCGCATTATTCACGACCCGATTCATGAAGCTTGGGCAAAATACACCAAATTTGCCGGTATGGTGGTCGGAACATCTTCAGGCATTCGTATTTACGATATGGAAAAATACATCACGCCGCTGACTTACACCGAAAATGACAAAAAAATTGTGATTGAACTGACTCAAGAGCGCTGGGTACTGGAAATTTATCGGACGATTATTGAAACCTTACAAGGTCTGGCTTGGATGATGCTGGTCTTTTTTATGGTGGCATTAATTGCTTATGTGATTGTACGCTGGTCAGAAATCAAGTATCAAAACTAAGCATAAAAACAACATTTAGCACCTGCTCAAAATTCATTTCTCATGCTAGGGTTAAAGACGTACAGGCAGGAGAATTTATGCTTGAGTACTATTTCATTAATAAATGAAAACCATCAACCAATAAATTCTATTTATTATTATTTCACTGGTCGATAGTGCTTAAGTCTAATCTCCTAAAGTCTATCTAGGACAGAAAATCAACACATGATAAAACATCATTACTGATCTGGATTGCATTGATAAGTACTGCATAAAGATCACTTTAGGGACGACTTATTTCAATTAAAATTCGGGTATATAAACGTGTCTACATCAGTATTAGTAATTAACTGCGGTTCATCTTCAATTAAATATGCACTTGTTTCAGAACGCCGTGAAGATCGTATTTTTGGTTTGGCAGAAAACTTAGGCTCTGCTGAAGCCCGCATTAAAGGTGTCACTGTTGGTGGCGCACCACTAGAACTGTCTATTCCCCATGCGGATCATGAAAAAGCATTAGAAACAATTTTAGAGCGTCTTTCTCACTATAACCCTCAAGCCATTGGTCATCGCGTTGTACATGGTGGTACATTGACCAAAGCTGAATTATTGACACCAGAAATTATTGAACGTATTCGTGAAGCGACGCCGCTTGCACCGCTTCACAACCCTGCACACCTTGTTGGCATTGACGCGACCATGCGTTTATTCCCTGAATTGCCACAAGTTGCGGTATTTGATACTGCATTCCACCAAACCATGCCTGCACATGCTTACCGCTATGCAGTGCCTAAATTCCTTTACACTGAACACAATGTCCGTCGCTACGGCTTCCACGGCACTAGCCACGCTTATGTGTCTGAACGTGGTTCAGAATTGGCAGGCAGCTTAAAACAAGGCGGCTGGTTGACAGCTCACTTAGGTAACGGTAGCTCGACTTGTGCCATCTGGAATGGTCAAAGTGTTGACACTTCTATGGGCTTAACGCCACTTGAAGGTATTGTGATGGGGACTCGCAGTGGCGATGTAGACCCAAGTTTACACAGCTTCTTGGCAGCCAACCTTGGTTGGGATGTCTATAAAATTGACAAGATGCTCAACAAAGAAAGTGGCTTACTTGGCTTATCTGACAATTTGTCTAACGATATGCGCACCTTGATTGAAGCGTCTGAACAAGGCAATGAAGATGCGACTTTGGCGATTGAAGTTTTCTGCTATCGCCTTGCAAAATCTCTAGCTGGACTGAGCTGTGGCTTACCACGCTTAGATGGTTTGTTCTTCACAGGTGGTATTGGTGAAAATTCTGCGTATATTCGTGAAAAAACCATGGCGTACTTACCGCACTTTGGTTTTAACCTGAACAAAGAACAAAATAACAACCTAAAACGTGGTACTGAAGGTCGCATTGATGCAGGGACTGGCCCTCAAATTTGGGTGATTCCAACCGATGAAGAAGGTCGTATCGCGAAAGAGACAGCAATTGTTGTCGACAATGAGGTTAATCAGACAACTGCAAAAAAGCCTGAATCAACTGCCGCGATTGCTTAAGCAATCGCGCCTTGACTGCCTTTCCTTTTTTTAATGAATACATAACGACTATGAAAACAATTCTTTTAGTCCCAACTGGTGAAGGCGTTGGCCTAACATCGGCATGTTTAGGTTTAAGCTATGCTTTAGAATGCCAAGGTGTTAAAGCGGGCTTTCTTAAACCTTTTTCTCAAGAAACTAAAATTGAAGCTGATCGCACCAGTGCACTTTTTCAGCATCTTACCAAAAGTGAAACAGTTGAGCCTATTCCTTATGCAACCGTCACTCAGCAATTAAATTGTGGTGAAAGTGATGAACTGTTGGAAGAAGCTGTTCGTCTACATCGTCAAATTGCAAAGAAGCATGACATTATTATTGTTGAAGGTTTATTACCCAACGCACGTGATGCTTTTGCCTCTGAACTGAATGCCGCGTTAGCAAAAGCATTAGATGCCAAAGTCATCATCGTGAGCAATGCAGATATTCATAATGCCCCTGCATCAGCTGAAAAAGTCGAAGCTCAACTGCGTCATTTTGGTGGTGCATCGAGTGACCGTACTGCTGGGGTGCTATTCATGCGTACCAAAGGCTTGCCTGAAGGTTCTGCTCAAATTCCATTAACCTTTGATCCAAGCCTACGCTTAGTAAGTGATACCAATAAATTTGTGGCAGATATTCAAAAAACTCATGCCCATATTGGTACAGCACAGTTACCCGTCATTGGTCTGGTGCCATTCAGTAATACACTGAGTGTACCGCGCATGTCTGATTTGGCAGCCAATTTACAAGCTGAATGGATTAGCCAAGGTGAAGCTTTACAACGCCGTGTTCTGCACAGCAGCCTGATCGCAGCCAATATTGAACACGAACTGGATAAGTTTGTTGCAGGTGAGTTAATCATTAGTGCTTCAGACCGTATTGATGTTTTGTTGGCCAGCAGTTTAGCCAGCAGTAATGGAACGCCACTCGCAGGTCTACTATTAACTGAACACCATGCACCCAATAGCCAAATTCTAGATTTCTGCCAGACTGCGATTAAGCAAGGCTTACCAATCTTACATACCCCACTGAGTACGTTTGAAACGGCGCAAAGCTTAATGAACTTGAGCAATGAAATTCCAGTGGATGATACTGAGCGCGCCGAGCAAGTCACTCGCTTCGTCTCAAGCCATATTAATGAAGAATGGTTAGCTCAGCTCCTGAAGGGTGCTTATCATCCTCGTCTGTCTCCTTCGGCTTTCCGTCATGAACTGGTGCAAAAATCCATCCATGCCAAAAAGCGCATTGTATTACCTGAAGGTGACGAGCCGCGCACCATTCAAGCCGCTGCAATCTGTCAATCTCGTGGTATTGCCCAATGTATTCTTTTGGCTAAACCAGAAGCTGTGATTGAGGTGGCAAAAGCCCGCAATATCGAGTTGCCATTTGACCTTGAAATTATTGACCCTGACCTTATTCGTGAAAACTATGTCGGGCAAATGGTCGAGTTACGTAAAGGCAAAATCAACGAATTACAGGCACGTGAGCAACTGCAAGATACTGTGGTCTTAGGCACTATGATGCTAGCACTTGATCAAGTTGATGGTTTGGTTTCTGGTGCAGTACATACCACAGCCAATACGGTTCGCCCTGCATTCCAGTTAATTAAAACTGCCCCAGAATACTCATTGGTTTCTTCAGTATTTTTTATGCTGTTGCCTGATGAAGTCTATGTTTACGGTGACTGTGCGATTAATCCAGATCCAAATGCTGAACAACTGGCGGAAATTGCCATTCAATCGGCAGACTCGGCAAAAGCATTTGGTATTGACCCACGTATTGCCATGATTTCCTACTCTACAGGTACATCAGGTGCAGGTGTAGAAGTCGAAAAAGTGGCCCAAGCGACAGCTATTGCAAAACAGCGTCGCCCTGACCTCTTGATTGATGGTCCATTACAGTACGATGCAGCCTCTGTGGAAAGTGTTGGCCGCTCTAAAGCACCAGATTCTCCAGTTGCAGGTCGTGCCAATGTATTTATCTTCCCAGATTTAAATACAGGTAATACCACCTACAAAGCAGTACAACGTTCTGCCAATGTCGTAAGCGTCGGCCCAATGTTGCAAGGTTTAAACAAACCTGTGAATGACTTGTCTCGTGGTGCCTTGGTGGATGATATTGTGTTCACAATTGCGCTCACTGCGATTCAAGCAGAACAACAAGTTGAAGCCAAAGCCAGCAAAGCGTCTTAAACAATTTTTCGTTTTTCCAAACCACTCTTTCGAGAGTGGTTTTTTTTGCTTTGATCAATCAATCCAATTACCCATTTACCCCAGAATATCTACAGTGGTTCAAACTTTTCTTGCCAACCAAATGGTATGCCCCGTACATTCAGGGTCTTCTGCAACCATCTTTAGCACTTGAAAGCCATATTGAACCAATAAATGGTGGTATTCTTCTGGGGCTAAACTGGCATGATACAACGCTTGACCAAACAACTCCCCTATCGCTTCGCCCTGTGCAGGACCGCTGGTAAACATCAGCACTGTTCCCAGTTTGGCATGTCGTGCAAATTGCGCAAACATGTGCCGTTGATCGTCTTGCGTCAAATGAAAAAAGCTGTTCCACGCCAAAATTGCATCAAATTTTTGTTCTAGATTGAGTTGGCGCATGTCCGCCTGAAGCCATGTTTGTTCAGGAAAGTTTGCTCGTGCCATTTGTAACATTAGCTCGGAACTATCTACCCCAGTAATTGCGCAGCCCTGTTCAATTAAATAAGTAGCAAGCGGTTTCCCCGACCCACAGCCTAAATCCAGAACATTTGCTTGATCTGGCAGCATAGCCAACATGCGATCCAACCACACTTTTTCAAATAGCCACTCTCCACGCAATGCCATCCATTCACGTGCATACTTCTGATAAAGCTTAATAATATTTTCTGATAAATGATTGTTTGGCATCACGTTACTTATTTATGTTAAAGACATGAATGATCTGCTTAGTGGTCTACCCAAAACTCAGCTTTGTTTTGAAAGTTGTATACCTTTTGACCATGGTATTTTAACAAAGAAAATCGCGTTACCACATAAAATCAGGATCACCCCAATCACTGCATTCGAATGCCATTGATAACCTTCCCACACTGTTGAAATCACTAAAGCCACCAACGGAAATAACAAAGTGCTATATGCCGCTTTGCCCGAACCAATACGCCCCACCAAATAGAAATATGCCGTAAAACCAATCACTGAACCAAAAATTGCTAAATAAATTAAAGCCGAAATTGCACTTAAAGGCATCGTTGGAAAAAAGTCATCCCGTTGGACACATGAAATGAATGCCATTAAAAAAGCACCATAGAACATGCCGTAGGCATTGGTCGTAAAAATATCCAATCCATTTTTCTGATGGCGTGTACTAATCATATTACCCAGCGAGAAGCCATAGGTTCCGACCATACACAGTAATATTCCAAGTAAGGTTTGACTGTTTAATCTGGTGCCAATCACATCCTGCCAAAACAAAGCAACAATCCCGAGCACCCCAAGCAAAGCCGCAGGATAGAACCGAGATGGAATTTGCTGTGCAAAGAACAGTTTGGCATTCAAGGTATTAAAAATGACCGCCATGGAGAAAATCACCGCTTCTAAGCCACTACTCACATATTGCACTGCATAATAAAAACAGACAAAGTTAAAACCAAAAATACAGCAGGCCTGTAACATGCAAAACAAATGATCTTTCACTGTCAGTTTTTGCAATTTACGCCACAGCGCAATAAAAGCAAACAAGACAAGTGCTGAAATAAAAAAACGCCAGAACACTGCCACATTGGCAGATATACCGCTTTGTTGTTGTAGGCTAATGGCAATCCATGTTGTACCCCAAATCACCACAACCAAAGCATATAACAGCGCATTCATTCAATTTCAACCCAAGCTAATGATCTTAAGCACATTATCTCGAAACAAAGACACTCGATACTTGCAGCTTCTTGCGGTCACTATCATCAACTTGTGATTTTTTTTTACCGAATTTTGCTCACAGATGACAAGACCAAATAGAAGTCCTACACTAGTAACTCAATTTAGCACTGCGTGTAGAAGATGAAATATCAGATTCTAGATCAATTACAACAACACAAAGCCCAACTCCTCGACTCGGTCGAATTGGGTTCAGGCATGCAGCTCGCCATGTGGCAAAATAACCAAGACTGCGTACAGGTCTGTAGCAATCACCATACCTTAAGTATGTACATTCAAGGTGGCTATCACAGTTATCAAAAGACCACGCACGGTTGGCAGAATGGTGGTGGACCCGACCATATGTGTCTGTTGCCACAGGATTTTGACTCAACATGGGATTTACGCGATCCGCTGACCTTCGTGCATTTGTACTACACTGAACAACACCTAAAACGCGTAGCAGAACAAGTCTGGGACCGTGAACCTAGCCAAATTCAGTTAAATCCACAAAGCTTTGTCGCCGATCCACAAATTGCGATGATTTATCGACACTTTTTACTCAATGGTGCTTGGCAAAACCGTGAAAACCATTTGCAGATGAGTACTGCCACGACCTTACTGCTCAATCACTTAATCAAAAATTATAGTCATACTGAGTGGCAAGCTCCTGAAGTCAAAGGGGGGCTATCACCTTATATCCTAAAACAACTTTTACAATGGATTGATCAGCATCTACATTTAAGTTTAACCCTGTCCGATTTAGCAGAACAAACTCAGCTCAGTGAGTATCACTTTGCCCATATGTTTAAACAGTCTATGCATATGCCACCGCATCAATATGTGATGCTACGACGACTGGAATTGGCACATCAGGCATTACAAACAACCACTGCCACGATCACAGAAGTTTCAACGCAATATGGATTTAGTTCCAGCAGCCATTTTAGTCATCGCTTTAAAAAACACTTTGGCTATTCGCCTTCGCAAATGCTGAAAATGGGAAAAATCCAACCTTTAAAAGAGACATTTGAAGATTTGAAGATTTGAAGATTTGAAGATTTGAAGATTTGAAGATTTGAAGATTTGAAGATTTGAAGATTTGAAGATTTGAAGATTTGAAGATTTGAAGATTTGAAGAAAGCTTAAAACAAAAAAAGAAGATAAAGCTTAAGCCTGATCTTCTTTTTGACCGTAAAACCAAGTTGCAGCAATAAAACAACTAAAACCAACAACCATTAGAATTGCAGATGCCATAACAAAATGCTCTATTTGGAATGTGCTTATTATGTGAAAGTTTTATGACAAATTTATGACAATTCCATCATTTTGAATTTACTCAAATCACCAACAAAGTAAAGTCAATTAATTCAACACATTAAATTTAGGTCCTCCATTCACCCTTGTACTTTTTCAATCAATGTTGTCAGTTGTTCAAATATCGCAACTAAAATATGGTGTTCTTGATAACCGATTTTATCCATTAAACTTTAGCCCAAAAATACAGCAAAACACCCACAACCGTGACGTTATACCTTATAATTTAGCCCGCTAGCTAACAGCCCGCTCAAGAGATATTGGATATGACAACTATTATCAAGCAAGATGACTTGATCACTTCGGTCAAGGACGCGCTTCAATTCATTTCGTACTATCACCCGCAAGACTTCATCCAAGCGATGAGCCGTGCGTATGACCGTGAAGAAAACAAAGCTGCGAAAGACGCCATTGCACAAATCTTGATTAACTCTCGTATGTGTGCAGAAGGTCATCGTCCAATCTGCCAAGATACTGGTATTGTTAACGTCTTTGTTGAAGTGGGCATGGATGTTAAATTCGATTTAACCATGAGCCTCGATGATGCAATCAATGAAGGTGTACGCCAAGGTTACTTAGAAAACTCGAATGTACTTCGTGCATCAGTTTTGGCTGATCCTGCATTTGGTCGTAAAAATACCAAAGACAACACCCCTGCTGTGATTTACCACAAACTTGTTCCAGGCAACAAAGTGGACATTACCGTTGCAGCCAAAGGTGGCGGTTCTGAAAACAAATCTAAGCTTGCAATGCTTAATCCATCTGACTCGATTGTAGATTGGGTACTTAAAACTGTTCCGACTATGGGTGCAGGTTGGTGTCCTCCTGGTATGTTGGGTATTGGTATTGGCGGTACTGCTGAAAAAGCCATGATGCTTGCAAAAGAATCGCTCATGGAAGAAATCAACATGGACGAACTGCTTCGTCGTGGGCCTGAAAATAAAATCGAAGAACTTCGTATGGAAATCTTCGAAAAAGTGAATGCTCTCGGTATTGGTGCGCAAGGTCTTGGCGGTTTAACTACCGTTCTTGATATTAAAATCAAAGACTACCCTTGCCACGCTGCGGGCAAACCAGTCGGCATGATTCCAAACTGTGCAGCAACTCGTCACGCACACTTCCAATTAGATGGTTCAGGTGTTGCACACATTCAAGCACCAAAACTTGAAGACTACCCTTCTGTTACTTGGGATTCTTCAAGTTCTAAACGTGTTGACCTTGATACTATTACTCAAGAAGAAATGAACGCATGGCAACCAGGCGACACATTATTGCTTAACGGTACAATCTATACAGGTCGTGACGCTGCGCACAAACGTATGGTTGACATGTTGAACAATGGTGAAGAGCTTCCAGTTGACCTTAAAGGTAAATTCATTTACTACGTTGGCCCTGTCGATCCTGTAGGTGATGAAGTGGTTGGCCCTGCTGGTCCTACAACTGCAACACGTATGGATAAATTTACACGCCAAGTTTTAGAAGCGACTGGTATGTTCGGTATGATTGGTAAAGCTGACCGTGGTCCAGCGGCAGTTGAAGCTATCAAAGATAACAAAGCAACTTACCTTATGGCTGTAGGTGGTGCGGCTTACCTTGTGTCTAAAGCAATTCGTGAAGCTGAAGTCGTTGCCTTTGCTGACTTAGGTATGGAAGCAATCTACAAGTTTGTGGTGAAAGACATGCCTGTATCAGTTGCTGTAGATGTAAACGGTACGTCTATTCACGCAACAGCACCGAAAATCTGGCAAGCGAAAATTGGTAAAATTCCTGTAGTAGATGCTGCAGCGGGCTAAACCCTAGGTTTTGCTTTTTTCAATACCCTTAACATGCTAAGGTCTTGTTAAGGGTATTTTTTTGCCCAAAATTTCTCTTTCTACAACTATCGTTCATTCTAAATATCATGAAAAAATTAAGCCATATCCTGACGACACTTACACTTTGCACGCTCAGTTTCAGCACTTTCGCAAAACCTGCAACTGAAGCATCTGTCGAAAAAGCTCTACTACTTGGTGACATTAAAGGCACTTTGGCCCAATCCCAACAAGAAATGCGTCCTGTTTATGAACAACAAGCAGAAGAAATGCTCAAAAATATGTTTAAAACAACCACACTGAATACAGAACAACAAAAAGCAGCACAGCAAATTGCCGATATCACTGCATCTTTTAGCAACAAATTGATTTCTGATCCAAAATTTATGCAAATGCTAAAAGATGTTTATATGCAGACCTTTACTGAAGAAGAAGTACTTGCCAATATTCAGTTCCTTGAAACACCCATTGGACAATCGATTAACAAAAAAAGTAGTAAAATGATGAGCGAAATCATGCGTAACAGTATCGAGATGTCAGCTCAAATGATGCAAGATCCCACAACGCAAGACGAAATCAATGAACAAGTGGCAAAAACACTTGAGCCATTATTCAAACAGTCAAAAAAGAGCAAATAAGCTGATTACCACGTACGAATATCCCAAATTTTAAAGGGTTGTGTGAGCTGTACATCAGATTGAGCATCATATTTTGCTGCTTTAATTTTTTGTGCTTTATGACGCAACTCGCCTGTTTGCTGGTCTTGTGCGACAAAGTTATAACTTGCAGATTTCAGTTGGGTAAATGCGATTTCATTTTGCCCAATCGAGTTAGGCACCAAAATTAAGGGACCCGAGACTTCCTTACGTGTACTCAGATTTTCTTCATCATATTTCACGTAATAGCTCTTACCAGCTTCAACAGTGAAATCCAAATATTTTGGTTTTTGAAAATGCTGAATACCTAAAGGTCGACTACTCGATAAACGATAAGTTCCTGCAGGAAGCTCCAACCAATAATAATGATTATTCAACAAACTGGGAATGTGCTGTTTATTGATAAAAAGACTGGAAGCCACAATTTCTTGACGATTCCAACGACTGTCTGGACGATAGAGATACACCACAGCAGCCTGATCATGCTGCGCCTGCACAGGATGGTAACGTTGACCTAATTTTTGATTGACCCAACTACCCACCGAAGTCATCCCAAATCGGTACTGCTCAACAATTCCAGGGGCTTGACTGGTATCCACAGGGTGTAGCGTAGAGCTTAATTCAGGTTGTTCCAAAACTACCTGCTTATGGCATCCAAATAAAAATAAACTGCTACATAACATAAGATAAAGCGAACGCATGATTTTCCCTCACCACGTATTTTCTTTTATTTATTAGAGTAGATCTTGGATATATTCCATTTTCTAGGCATCCTCGCCTTTGCCCAAGATTAACATTCAGTTTTTGGCTTGCAAATAAAAAAACGTGCGGAAATCATAAATTTCCGCACGTTTCAGACGAATAACAAATTAAGCAGATTTTGAGTTAATCACTTTTAAATCAACTTTGTTTGCATCTTCAGTCGCTGTCTTCGGTTGACGTTCAGGCAGTAATTCAGGTTTAGCAGTACCATTAATCACGGCTTCATTCACCACAACAGTACCCACATCTGTACGGCTTGGTAAGTCATACATCACTTCAAGTAAGGCATTTTCCAAGATTGAACGCAGACCACGTGCACCCGTATTACGTTCAAGCGCTTTTTTCGCGACTGCACGTAATGCCGAATCTTCAAACACAAGATCTACATGTTCCATATCGAACAAATGCTGATACTGACGTGTTAATGCATTCTTTGGTTCTGTCAGAATTTGCATTAATGCTTCTTCATCCAGTTCATCCAATGTTGCAATAACAGGTAAACGGCCAATGAATTCAGGGATTAAGCCGAACTTCACTAAATCTGTTGCTTCAACTTGACGGAACAAATCTGAAAGCTGTTTGCTTTCATCTTTTTTCTTCACATCTGCGGTAAAACCAATACCGCCTTTCTCTTGACGCTGCTGCACAATTTTCTCTAGACCAGAGAATGCACCACCACAGATAAACAAGATGTTAGATGTATCAATTTGAATGAATTCTTGCTGTGGATGTTTACGCCCGCCTTGAGGTGGAATCGAAGCAACCGTACCTTCAATCATTTTCAGCAAAGCTTGTTGAACACCTTCACCTGATACATCACGCGTGATCGATGGGTTTTCAGATTTACGTGTGATTTTATCAATCTCATCAATATAGATAATGCCTTTTTGTGCCTTTTCTACATCGTAATCCGCTTTTTGCAATAACTTTTGCACGATGTTTTCAACATCTTCACCGACGTAACCCGCTTCGGTCAAAGTCGTTGCATCTGCCATGGCAAATGGGACATCAAGCAAACGCGCTAAGGTTTGAGCAAGCAAGGTTTTACCTGAACCTGTTGGTCCAACCAACAAGATATTACTTTTCGCAATCTCAACTGCATCATCGTGCTTATGCCCACTATGTGTCGCTTTAAGACGTTTATAGTGGTTATAAACTGCAACAGAAAGCGTTTTCTTGGCAATATCTTGACCAATGACATATTGGTCTAATGCAGCACGAATTTCTTGAGGTTTCGGCAAAGGCTTCGCAGCCCAGTCACCAGATTCGACCTGTTGGCTGGTTTGCACTAAGTCTAAGCATACGTCCACACACTCATTACAGATGTATGCGTCCTCACCTGCAATCAGTTTCCCGACTTCAGACTGCGTTTTACCGCAAAATGAACAATGCTTTTGTCCTTGAGGATGTTCGGACATATTTACTCCAATACTAAAATCTTAAAACTTATGGACGTTTGCTAAGCACTTCATCCACAAGACCGTATTCTTTTGCTGCCTGTGCAGTCATAAAGTTGTCACGGTCTGTATCTCTTGCCACAGTTTCATAGTCTTGACCACTATGCTCTGCCATCAAACGGTTTAAACGCTCTTTAATGAAAAGAATCTCACGTGCATGGATTTCAATATCCGATGCTTGTCCACGGAAACCACCGAGTGGTTGGTGAATCATAACACGCGCATTTTCTAAACAGTAACGTTTCCCTTTCGCACCTGCATTCAATAAGAATGCACCCATTGATGCAGCTTGACCCATACAGTAAGTTACAACATCTGGCTTGATAAACTGCATGGTATCGTAAATTGCCATACCTGCTGTTACCGAACCGCCTGGTGAATTAATATATAAGTGAATATCTTTATCTGGGTTCTCTGCTTCCAAAAACAACATCTGTGCCACAATTAAATTGGCCATGTTGTCTTCCACTTCACCCGTTAAAAAAATAACGCGTTCACGCAAAAGGCGCGAAAAAATATCAAATGAACGTTCACCACGAGACGATTGCTCAACTACAACTGGGACTAACGCGTTTTCAATAGTTGGAACATACATACGTTTATTTATTCCTAGATTTTTTGTGACTTAACCCATATCCACAATATGAGGGATAATGACCGAAATTGCAAAATATTCCCCATTAAATAACAGATATTTTTTGCATAAGCTTTGTGAATATGGGACAAGCCGAGATCTGTTGAGATAAAAAAAGGCGCTCAAAGCGCCTTTTTTAATTCAAGCTAAATTAGCCTTGTTGACGAGCTTGTTGCTCTTTCAACAACTCTTCATAGCTCACTGCTTTATCAGTTACTTTCGCAGCTGCTAAAATGTGATCTACAACTTGATCTTCTAATACAACAGCTTCGATTTGTGAACGTTGTTGTTTGTCATTTTTGAAGTATTCGATGACTTCAGTTGGATCTTCGTAAGAAGAAGCCATGTCTTCGATGTAAGCTTCAACGCGAGCTTGGTCAACTTCAAGTTTAGCATCAGCTAATACTTTGCTTACCAATACGCCAAGTTTTACAGATTTCTCAGCTTGTTCTTTGAACAATTCGTCTGGAAGCATGCTGCTGTCAAATGCTTTTGCACCTTGAGCACCAAACTGTTGCGTGAATTGTTGGATCATTTGTTGACGTTGACGGTCAACTTCTTGAGCAACCATTGCAGCAGGAAGTTCAACTTCGTTTGCAGCAACAAGCGCATCAAAAGTCGCGCCTTTTACTTGGTTACGCAAACCATTTTTCACTTCGCGTTCCATGTTTTTACGCACGTCAGCTTTTAATTTTTCAACGCCTTCTTCTTCAGTTAGACCGAAGATTTTAAGGAATTCAGCATCAACTTCTGGAAGTTTTTGTTTTTCAACAAGCTTCACTGTGATTTTGAATTGCGCTGCTTTACCAGCAAGGTTTTCAGCTTGGTAGTCTTCAGGGAAAGTTACATCAATAACTTTCTCTTCGCCTTTCTTCATACCAACGATACCGTCTTCGAAGCCAGGGATCATACGACCAGAACCTAATACCAGTTTAAAGTCTTCAGCAGCACCGCCTTCAAACTTCTCACCATCAACAGTACCTTCAAAGTCGAAAGTGACTTGCATGTCTTTTTTCGCCATGCCTTTGGTTTCAGCCCAAGAAGCGCGTTGCTTCTGAAGGTTTTCGATCATTTGATCAACGTCTTTGTCTTCAACTGTAGACGCTTTACGCTCAACTTCTAAACCTTCAAACTTAACGTCAACTTCTGGATAAACTTCAACAGTCGCTTCGTATACAAGCGCGTCGTCTTTGTTTTCCACTTTATCAATGTTTGGCATGCCAACAGCATTGATCTTTTCTTGTTGAATTGCTTCAAATACTGTGTCACGGATAACGTCATTTACCACTTCTTGGTAAATACCCGCGCCATATTCACGGCGAACTACGTTTAATGGCACTTTACCTTGACGGAAGCCGTTAATCTTTACAGTTTTAGCAGTGCGTTTTAAACGTGCTTCAAATTGCTCGTTCACACGGCTCGTCGGTACAGATACATTTAAACGACGGGCAACGCCCGAAACCGCTTCAGAAGTTACTTGCATGGCTTCCTCGAAATTTAGTAATTACAGTTTATAAAAAGTGCCACATTATATGACAACATTCAAAGATATACAAAACTGGATGTTTAAACTACAAGATTTTATCTAATTTCTTTTTGTCTTTTGGTTAATTCTCTAAATTTCCGATCATTTTCTTATTTTAAAATGGCTTTTATTGCAAATGATAAGCCTTATCATTATTATGTGAAAAAATATCACATTTATATTTATTTTCAGTTATTTATCTCGTCCAACTATGGAATTCTATTTATGAGTAAGTTCAACCTTCGCCCACTCAGTCTTGCAATACTGGGTTTATCCACCAGTTATGCTTTTGCGGAAAGCAGCTCCGAAAGCTCCTCTTCGACGCATCAACTTTCAACCATTGTGGTTTCCGCAGCGGGGTTTGAACAAGATATTAAAAATGCGCCTGCCAGTATCAGCGTGGTCACCAAAGAGGATATTGAAAAGAAAAATGCAACAAGTATTGCAGACCTCCTGGCCGATGTACCGGGAATTGATATTCGCTCGGGTGTAGGTAAAACCGCGGGCTTAAACATTAAAATGCGTGGTTTGGGGAATGATTACAGCCTGATTTTGATTGATGGACGTCGCCAAACAACCTCCTCAGATGTTACGCCAAACGGTTTTGGTGAAACTTCAAACAGCTTCCTTCCACCGCTCTCTGCTATTGAACGTATTGAAGTGATTCGCGGTCCCATGGCAACGCGTTACGGCTCTGAAGCGATGGGTGGTGTCATTAACATTATTACCAAAAAAATCAGTAATGAATGGAATGGTAATGTCACAGTAAGTGGCAATTTGATGGAACATAAAGCAGAAGCCGACTCATGGAAAACCAGTTTCCTACTTAATGGTCCACTTATTCAAAATCGCCTTGGACTGCAACTTCGTGGCAGCTATTTAGATCGTCAAAGCTCTGAACGTATCGTTGCTGGCTCGACTTCACGCGATCCTCGTCCGAGTGAGGCGGATAACTATGATGTTGGCGGTAAATTAAATCTGAGTCTGAATGAACAAAATTCGCTTTGGGTCGATGCCTTCCATTCAAATCAGACTTATAGCAATGCAGATAACCGCCTAGGCACACAAGATACTTTTACGCGCGCACGTGGCTATAAAGATGAGCTAAAGTTTAACCGCGAACAATATTCACTTGGTCATGATGGTAATTATGACTTCGGGACATGGAACACCTATATCAGCCAAACCAAAACGGAAACGATTGGGCGTACGATTCCGACCAATACCTTCCCGAATAATGCTTACGCAGGTCGTGATCGTACACTAGAGAATACGGATTTGGTTGCGGATAGTCATATCATTACAACTCTCAGAAATCACAAATTGACCTTAGGTACAGAATATAAAAAAGCTGAAAGTGTGGATGATATTGCAGGTCTAGGAGCTGAGTTTGAGAAGGACTCTTACTCATTCTATGCAGAAGATGAGTGGAACCTGATGGATAATCTGCATTTCACCTTTGGTGGACGCTATGAAGACCATTCAGGTTTTGGTGGACATTTTAGTCCACGTGCCTATCTGGTCTGGAATACAACAGATGCTTTAACCCTTAAAGGTGGTGTGAGTACGGGTTATAAAGCCCCTTCGGCTAAAGCTTTACACAATGGAATAATCAATTTTAGTGGGCAAGGAACCACTCCTGTTCTAGGCAATCCAGATTTAAAGCCTGAAACCTCCGTTAATTATGAAGTAGGCTTAAATTATCAGCCTTCGGATCGATTCGATTTTAATACCACTGCATTTTTCAATGTTGTTAAAGATAAAACCATATCTAAAGAATTTAATTGCAGTATCAGCGACTGTTCGGGTTTGGGCAACGGTGTAACATCTTATTCCAATAGCTTTAATGCAGATGAAGCAGAAATTTATGGCCTCGAAACCTCATTAAAATATCAAATCATTCCCGAGTGGGATATTAAAGCTGCCTATACCTTTACCGAATCTGAGATTACCAAAGGCGAAAACAAAGGTTATGCACTCGAGTCTACAGCTAAACATTTATTCAACCTCACATCGACATGGCATATCAATGATGCATTTGATCTATGGTTACAACATGAATATCAGTCTGGTCGTCCCCGCTACTTAGAAAGCCAAACAGGTGATGCGCTGAATATTCAAAAGCAAACCGATAATGAGTTCTCTGGCTATAACTTATTTAACTTGGGTAGTAGTTATCAGCTCAATGATCAGGTACGTATTAATGCTGCTGTAAATAATTTGTTAGATAAAGACTTTACCGAATATATGGACTATTACGACCTAAATGGTGATGTACAACAAGCATATAAATACCTTTCGATAGGATCTGCTATGTCTGGAACCTATATCTCTGGGCGTAACTACTGGTTATCTATTTCTTACGATTTCTAAAATTCAAAATCCCAATAAAAAACCCTGCTCTAGCAGGGTTTTTCTATTTATATAAGAAATCATATACTTACATACAAATTGTTACACAATCTCATTAATTTTTACATTTTCTTTACAAGCCTTTATCGACAATTCCAATCATTTATAATTGGTAAAATAAATAAGAATTATTATTATTCGCATAAGAATTTTTACTACTCTTTGTGAGTTCAGAAATGTCATTTATTAAAACGCGTAAAAAATTAGTGTCGGCAGCAATTGCCTCATCATTATCAGTAGTTGCGACCACTGCTATTGCCCAAGAAGAAACTGCTCAGTTGCCAACCATTCGCACGGAAGCAACTCAAGAAGAATCTTTAAAAGTTGATCAATCTGCAAATGCTAAATTTGTCGCGCCACTAAAAGATACGCCTAAATCTGTTTCTGTCCTTTCACAAAAATTACTGAAAGAAACCAACTCTAATACGCTGTTAGAAGCATTACGTTATGAACCAGGCATTACTTTAGGTGCGGGTGAAGGCGGTACACCATTTACAGATATGCCTTATATCCGTGGTTATAGCGGTCAATCTTCTATTTATGTTGATGGTGTTCGTAATACCACGTCACAAAGCCGCGATATGTTTGCCATCGAACAAGTTGAAGTCATTAAAGGCTCATCTTCTGCCCTTGGTGGTGGTGGTAGCGTTGGCGGAAGCATTAACCTGATTCCTAAAGTTGCTCATGAAGGCGACACTTATCAAGGCAGCGTTCAAGGTGGTACCGACAACTATAAACACATTCAATTAGATGCCAACAAAGACTTTGGTAATGGTATGGCTGGCCGTGTCATTGTGATGGGGCACGAAAATGAAAAAGCTGGACAAAGTGACGGTGCTGAATTTGCACGTGCTGGTATCGCAACCAGTCTCGCATTTGGTCTAGGCTCTGACACACGTGGCTCTGTTGGTTATTATTATTTGCGTAGCAATGATGAACCAGATGCTGGTATTCCATTCAATAATGCAAAGCCAACAACACCTCCTCCTGGTGTAACTGTTACTCCTGGCGATGGTAAACCTGTAAGCGTCAAAGCTGGAACCTACTATGGCTGGAAAGCACGTGACTTTGACAAACGCGAAAACCAAATTGGTACGTTTAAGCTTGAACACGATTTCAATGAAAATCTGACCTTAGCGAACATTGCTACATATAACAAATCTAAATCTGATTATATCTATACCAATGCAGATGACTCTAAAGGAAACATCTACCGTGGTACTGTTGCACGACGTGCTTTAAGTCGTATTTTAGAGACCGATGCTTATAGTGACCAATTGTCATTACGCGGTAAATTCAATACTGGTGCATTAAATCACTCGTTTAATGTCGGAACCGAATGGAGCCTGCAAGAAACGGATCAAGGCATGCATACCTTTACTAATGCAGCAGGTCAAACTACTTCTACCATCTTAACTTCAAATATCAACTCATGTGATGCAAGCGCTGCAGCACTTAATGGTTGGTGTACTGGCTTAAACAACCCAAGTAACGGTTCATTTACCGATACGATTGGCAGTATTAAAGGTCAGTCTACAACGCGTAGTCAAACGATGTCAGTGTATGCTTTAGATAGCATCGAATTTAACCCACAATGGTTGCTTAACTTAGGTATCCGTTGGGATAAATTTGAAACTGAAAAGAAATATAATCAAGATGTCTATAAAACCAAAGATGGTGCTTATACTTCTGAAGTCTCTATTCCTAAAGGGACAAAATATGAAAGTGATTCAGACTTTTTCACTTATCAAGCTGGTTTAGTGTACAAGCCAACTGAAAATGGCAGCATTTATACCAGTTTCGCAACCTCTGCAAACCCTGTTGGTGTTCTCGCCGAAGGTGATAGCAGTGATAACGCCTTAGGTACGACGGATATCATCAATGCCCTCAAGCCAGAAGAAGCACGTACTTTTGAAATTGGAACCAAATGGGACCTATTTAATAATCGTGCGAACCTAACGGCTGCAATTTTCCGTACTGAAAAGCAAAATACACGTATTCAAATTGATTCAACCACTTCTGCCAATGCAGGTGAAAGCCGTGTTGATGGTTTTGAAGTGAGCTTAAACGGTAAAATTACCAATAAATGGGAAGTTTCAACTGGCTATAGCTACTTAGACAGTGAAATTACAAAAGCGGCATACAATGCAATTGCTCAAGAAGGTAAGCCACTGCCATTCGTTGCGAAAAACAGTGCAACTTTATGGTCAACTTATCGTGTTATGCCAAAGTTAACTTTGGGTGCAGGTGCCGAATATCGTGATCAAGTTTATGTAAACACAACTGTACCAAAATACTTGCCAACCTATACCATTTACAACGCGATGGCTAAATATGATGTCAACCGCAATGTGAATGTACAGCTCAATGTGAATAATATTTCTGATAAGCGCTATTTCACAAGTGCTCACGCAGCTCACTACGCATTTGAAGGCAATGGCCGCAATGCTGTATTAGCAATTAACTTTAAATACTAAGAGTTAATCCCATAAATTAATTATGGATTTAACTTAAGTTAAGATAAAATAGCCTCTGCTCAGAGGCTATTTTTATAACCATTTATTTAGAAGGATATAGGCTGTGATTCATCACATTCCAAATGTTTTATCCAAAGAACAAGTCGCTGAATTTCGCCAATTAATGGCAACAGCAAATTGGGTCGGTGGGAAAGTAACAGCAGGTACCCTTTCTGCCTCAGTCAAACAAAATCAACAACTTTCGGAAAATGATCCCCTTACCCATCACTTGAGTGAGTTGGTGATTCAAGCCATTTGGAAAAATCCAGTTTTTCAAGCCGCTGCATTGCCGCATCAAATTATTCCACCACTGTTTAACCGTTATGATGAACATGAAAGTTTTGGTTTTCATGTTGATAACTCGATTCGCCTGATTCGCGGAACTTCACAGCAAATGCGTACAGATTTATCTTGTACATTATTTTTAAGTGAGCCTGAAGAATACGATGGTGGTGATTTGGTGATTGAAGACACCTATGGTTATCATGAAGTGAAGTTACCCGCTGGCGATGTCGTACTCTACCCAGCAACTAGCTTACATGAAGTCAGTAGCATTACTCGCGGTACACGTTTTGCTTCATTCTTCTGGGTACAAAGTTTGATTCGTGATGACCAGAAACGCCATCTACTCTTCAATCTTGATGAAAGTATTCGTCAATTACGTAAGGATCATGATGATGCTTATCCTGAAGTAATGAAACTGACCAACATTTATCACAACTTGATACGAATGTGGTCGGAATTATAAGTATTTGGCACACTTTGTTATCATATTTTTCAAAAAATAAATCTATCTTGGGAAATTTTTTCTAATATTTAAATAATACTGCAAAATTAGAAAAACATTTCCCTTACAATCCCATTAGAATAAATTATGAACTTTTTGCACTGCATGCAATTTTCGCCTAGACTGCATTTAACGCTATGCGAATGCTTGCACAAGTAAAACCACCCTATTGATCTTGATGGTTACATGATGAAAACGAATGATATTTTTGCTTTTCCGACTCACGCTCAACCTCAAATGAATCTCCTGATGCTGCGCCACGCGCGCGTATAAAAATTTTGCCTGTTTGGCAATTATTCCTACTTTTTCCCTTTAAATATTTTTAAATAAACACCATATATTGGTAGCAAGTTGCAGATTTCACAAGACCAAGCACCCCATGCTGCACAAGGAGTTCCTCATGATGTTGGCTGATCCAAGTAAAAAATATCGTCGCATGTACCAGCGTGTAGACTTGCCTGACCGTCAATGGCCAAACAAAGAAATTACCCAAGCTCCAATTTGGATGAGTACCGACCTTCGTGACGGTAACCAAGCAATTTTTGAACCGATGGACATGGAACAAAAGTTTAAAATGTTCCAAATGTTGGTCAAAATTGGTTTTAAACATATTGAAATCGGCTTCCCTTCTGCATCTCAAATTGACTTTGACTTCACGCGTAAATTGATTGAAGAAGGTCATATTCCAGATGACGTCTATATTGAAGTTTTAGTCCAAGCACGTGACCACTTGATTCAACGTACTTTTGAATCATTACAAGGTGCAAAACGCGCAATTGTGCATATCTACAATTCAAACTCTCCAACATTCCGCCAAAAAGTATTGAATGTGGATGTTGCAGGGGCAAAACAATTAGCCATCAATGCAGCAGAAAAAGTCAAAGAATATGCAGCCAAGCAACCTGAAACTGAATGGGTCTTCCAATATAGCCCAGAATGTTTCTCTGCAACGGAATTAGAAGTTGCGAAAGATGTCTGTGATGCTGTGACTGAAATCTGGGATGCACGCCCAGAACAAAAAGTCATTTTGAACTTACCTGCAACAGTGGAAGTATCAACTCCAAATGTCTATGCAGACCAAATCGAATGGATGCACCGTAATATTCAACGTCGTGATGGCGTGATCATCTCAGTTCACTGTCACAATGACCGTGGCTGTGGTATCGCGGCTTCTGAATTGGCGATTATGGCGGGTGCTGACCGTGTAGAAGGTTGTGTATTTGGTAATGGTGAGCGTACAGGTAACGTGGACGTTGCCGCAATCGCCTTGAACATGTACACCCAAGGTGTTGCACCAAACTTAGACTTTTCCAACATTAATGAAGTGATTGCTACGGTTGAAGAATGCACAGGTTTACCTGTACATCCTCGTCATCCTTATGCAGGTGATTTGGTCTTCACTGCATTCTCTGGCTCACACCAAGATGCGATTAAAAAAGGCTTTGAATACCAGAAAAATGAAGAAATCTGGGACATGCCTTACTTACCAATCGATCCGAAAGATTTAGGTCGTGACTACGATGCTGTGATTCGTGTCAATTCACAATCGGGTAAAGGTGGTATTGCATACTTGTTAGAAGCAAACTACAACGTGGTATTGCCGCGTCGTTTACAAATTGAATTCTCACAAGTGGTACAACAAGTTGCCGATGATGAGGGTGTTGAAGTTTCAGCACAACAAATCTGGGGCTTGTTTAAAGACAAGTATGTCAGTACAAAAGATGCCCATTATTCAGCGAAAAATTACCGCTTGTCTGACGATAATGGCAACCAAGTGATTGAGTTAGATATCGAACTTGATGGTGAAATCCAGCATTTACGCGGTGAGGGCAACGGTCCAATTTCTGCGATGTTAAATGCGCTTCAATTACCTATTGATGTCTTGAACTATGAAGAGCGCAGCATTAGCTCAGGCGCACATGCCAAAGCCTTGGCATTAATTGAAATTCAAGTGAAAGGTACGGGTAAATCTGCCTTTGGTGCGGGTGTTCATGACAATATTGTGACCGCCTCTATCGAAGCAATCCTTGCATGTACCAACCGCTTAATTGAACAAGGTGTACTTAGCACTGAACAAGTTATTGCTGCTGCGGTATAAGTATTAGCAATAAGAATTAGCACTAAAATGACTTTAGAAGGATACCCTCAAGTGGTATCCTTTTGTTTATTGTTCTAAAAAATATAAGGCGAAGTATTTCTGTGTCTTTTCCAGCTGACTCAGTGGGTCTCGTAACCCCACAAAAGTTCCAATTCGAAGAGCCGTTAGAACTAGAATGTGGTCGTGTTTTACCACGTTTCGAAATGATGGTTGAAACCTACGGCACGCTCAACGCAGATCACTCGAATGCCATTCTCATTTGTCACGCTTTATCGGGACATCATCATGCTGCTGGTTATCATCATGAAGATGATAAAAAAGCAGGTTGGTGGGATGCATGTATTGGCCCTGGAAAAGCAATTGATACCTCTAAGTTCTTTGTCGTTGCCCTAAATAACATTGGCGGCTGTAGTGGCTCGACGGGTCCAACCTCACCAAATCCTGAAAATGACAATCGTCCTTACGGGCCAGACTTTCCTTTAGTGACAGTACGTGACTGGGTAAAAACGCAAGCGATGCTGTCTGATCGCTTAGGCATTCAGACTTGGTATGCGGTAATCGGCGGTTCTTTGGGAGGCATGCAGGCTTTACAGTGGTCGGTTGATTATCCTGAGCGTTTACAGAAATGTGTGATCATTGCCAGCGCACCAAAGCTATCTGCACAGAATATTGCCTTTAACGAAGTAGCACGTCAGTCGATTTTGTCTGACCCCGACTTTCATCAAGGTCGTTATTTAGAACATGACAGCTATCCGAAACGTGGTTTAATTTTAGCCCGTATGGTTGGTCATATTACCTACCTGTCTGAAGAAGCCATGAAACAAAAATTTGGTCGTGACTTAAAGTCAGGCAAATTTATGTATGGCTTTGATGTCGAGTTCCAAGTCGAAAGTTATTTGCGTTATCAAGGTGAACAGTTCAGCCGAAACTTTGATGCCAATACCTATTTAATTATGACCAAGGCACTGGACTATTTTGATCCGTCGCGCGAATATGAACATTCATTGACCCAAGCGATGTCTCAGACCCAATGTCAATTCTTGGTGGTGTCGTTTACCACGGACTGGCGCTTTACCCCTGAACGCTCACAAGAAATTGTGGATGCACTCATTAGTAATCATAAACCTGTGAGCTATCTGGATATTGATGCTGAACAAGGCCATGATTCGTTCTTATTCCCAATTCCGCTTTATGTAAAATCATTACGTGCATTTTTAGGTGGTGAAGAACAGCTTAAATCTAACGCTAAGGAGGCTGTGTAATGCGTATCGATCATCAACTCGCTGAAGCATGGATTAACCCCAACTCCAAAGTCCTCGATTTGGGCTGTGGTGATGGTGAATTGTTAGCTCACATGAGCAAACAGCACAATATTCGTGCATATGGCTTAGAAATTGATCAGGAAAAGATTGCAATTGCGATCAGCCGAGGGTTAAATATTATTCAGCAGGACTTAAATTTAGGTTTAAGTCGCTTTGCCGACCAGTCTTTTGACTATGTGGTCATGGCACAAGCTTTGCAAGCTGTAGATGCGCCTGACGTATTATTACGTGATATGGTGCGTGTGGGGAAACAGGCGATTATTACTTTTCCAAACTTTGCACATTGGAAGACCCGTTCTTTCTTGGCTTTGAAAGGAATGATGCCAGTTTCAGAAGCATTACCGTATATGTGGTATAATACTCCAAATATCCACTTATGTACTTTTCGAGATTTTGAAGCACTTTGTGCAGAAAATAACATCCGAATAATTAATCGACTCGCCGTGAATGGGGACCAGCAAGGTAGTTTACTGAGCAAACATATCCCAAATCTGTTTGGTGAAGTCGCAATTTATCGAGTGAGCGCGCTATGAAAAAATTATTATTAAGCACACTAGTTTTTGGACTTTTTAGCATTCAGTCTCATGCTGAATATGTTTCGCCATCTGCTCCCATTTCTAGTCAAGCTGCCCAATATTCAACCATGGATATTGGTAACTTAATCAAAGCTGCAAAAGCAGGACAACCTGCCGCACAGTTTTACTTAGGTGCCAAATACCAAACAGGTAAAGACGTCAAGCAAGATGACCGTCAAGCTTTTGCTTGGTTTAAAGCTGCGGCTGATCAGGGCTTATCGCCTGCGCAGTTAAATGTGGGTCGCATGTATGCCGATGGTGTTGGGGTTGCCAAGAGTGAAACTTTGGCTCGTCAATACTTTGAAAAGGCAGCCAGCCATGGCGACAACCGTGCCAGCTTCAATCTTGCCATGATGGAAGAGCAAAAGAAAAACTACATTGGTGCTTACCAGTGGTATGAACTTTCAACGCGTGATGGCATGCTCGACAATAAAGTCATTACCATGTCTGAAGGTAAAAAGACCGCTTTGGCAGCAAACCTGACCCAAGACCAGATTCGTTTGGCACGTGACCGTGCAGACAAATGGATTCAAGCGCAATAAGATTGCACGGATTCTAAATAGCACCTTCGGGTGCTTTTTTATTTTAGGCAGTTGTGTTTTTTTGCATCATCACAAACCTTAAACCATGCGCTTCAATCACCTCAGATATAGCCTCAAAGCCAAATTTTTGATAAATAGGCTGCGCATAACAACTTGAATTTACGCTTATTACGGTGATATTTTCCTGTAGTTCAGCGATAACATAATTCCACAGCTTTCGACCAATCCCCTGCTTCTGTACAGCAATATCTACAAAAAAATGTACGAGATGGGCGGGTTCTTTATAAGCAATCATGCCTAAAATTGATTCATTCTGTTCATAGACATAATAATGAACTTGTTGGGTGTTTAATAATTTTAAAATGGTGGCTGAAGAAAATTTTTCTTCACCTTCACGGCTTATGGCAAAGTCGGCAATATAAGGTTGAATTAATCTCTCAATTTGTTCTAAATCTGCATGGGTGGCTGGGCGGATCATATTCATTTATCTCTTGTTCTTATTCAAAGTTAGCTGTTGGTTTTAATCTTCATGGATTATGCTGCTTTTATACAATCTAATTCAGCTAAAATATAGACCTTTATTTTCAATTTATGAGCACCAATACAATGTCTGCAAATGCATGGTTATCTCAAGGCACATTAGTCCTTGCCAGCAATAACAAAGGTAAAATTGCTGAATTTGAGAAACTTTTTGCCGAACTTCAACTCCCAGTCAACGTTGTGCCGCAAGGTCAACTGAATATTGAAGACGCCGTGGAAGACGGATTAAGCTTTGTTGAAAATGCCATCATTAAAGCCCGTCATGCCAGTCGTATTTCAGGAAAACCCGCGATTGCCGATGACTCAGGTATTTGTGTCCCTGTTTTAGATGGCGCACCTGGCATTTATTCAGCACGATTTGCGGGTGAACATGGCGATGATGCTGCCAATAACCAAAAGCTGTTAGAGAAATTAAAACCACTGCGTAAAGATGGTGAAACCATTGAAGGCATGTTCGTTTGCGTATTGGCACTGGTACAGCATGCCGAAGATCCACTTCCACAAATTTTCCAAGGCATCTGGAAAGGTGAAGTGTTGGAAGCAGCACGTGGTGAAAATGGTTTTGGGTACGACCCATTATTCTGGTTACCTGAACTGGGCATTTCTAGTGCTGAAATGAGCAAAGAAGAAAAAAATAAAATCAGCCATCGTGGTCAAGCCATGCAGCGCTTTAAACACAGTTTAGAAAAGTAACTGAGACTTTCTGCTCTCTCTTTAGGGAGAGAGCTAGAGCCTTTTCACATAAAAAAATGCAATAATACGCCATACAAACTGACCACAACACAACTGACAATTGTCCCCGAAGCGATATATTTTGCCGAGGTTCCTGTCCCCTGATAATGCGTTTCTAAAGCCACTATATTTGCCGCAGGCGGTAAACAAAAAAATAAGAACATGACCCCAATCGATTGTTCAATATGTGGTATAGGCAAAAAGCGATACGCCAACCCACATAACACTAAACCACAAAGTAATTTCAAGGCTGCGGTTTGCGTACTTTGCCATAAATCCTCTGCATGGACTTTGGTGTGCCTGAGCCACATGCCCAACACACACATGCCTGAAAAGCTCATGCCCAACTTTGCAGCAGCATACATCCAGTCAATGCCGTGCTGTTGTAGCCAGTGCTGTATACCCAACAACCAAAACAATACAGCCAAACTTAAAGCAACGATTGGGGGTGAATACACGACTTTTTTCAGAATAGTACTGAATGGCTGAGGTGTATCACTCACGGCAGTGACTGCCCAGAGGTTGCCAAAAATCGAACCACCGACATACAACGCCACCATGGCAGGGCTGATTTCTGTGCCGAATAGCGCAATGGCAAAAGGAAAGCCTAACCATGCCATATTGACATAACTAAAACACAAGGCATTCAATTTATTCTTTGAAAAATAGAGGAAAAAATAAAACAATAGAACAGCGACGCCAAAGCTAAATAGCATCAAGCTAAGGCTACCTGCCTGATAAAACACCATGTTGTAAATAATCACAATAGGAATAAAACACCGCGCCAATAAACTAGATAGTACTGTTTTTAATTGCGTAGCAACTGGTGTTGTGGCAAGAAGCAAACCTGTTAAAAATGCCAATAATGGCAACAGCAAAGCCACATCGATATTCCTTGAAATTTCACCCAAATATCATAACACCCATCGGATTTTTTTCCAGAAAATCCACTGTCTTGAAATTGCAATCCTATCGTCACACGCCTGTCATGTTGAACTGTTGAGATATGGCTAAATATAAAAGAGGAAAACAAAATGGCAGGTTTATCGATTTGGCATGTGCTGATTTTTGCAATTGTCGTGATCTTACTATTTGGTACATCTAAACTGAAAAACTTAGGTAAAGATGTCGGCGGTGCCATCAAAGACTTTAAAAAGTCAGTTAAAGAAGATGAGGCAACCTCCACACTCAATGAACCACGTACTTTAGAACATCAAAGTACCGCGGAAGTTAAAACGTCGACACGATCATAAGCCACAGGTATTTACCAAATGCTCAATATTGGAATGACTGAACTGTTGACCTTCGGCATCATTGCATTATTGGTGTTGGGGCCAGACAAACTGCCTGAAGCAGCACGTTTTGCAGGTAAATGGTACGGCAAGTTCAAACGCATGATCAGCAATGTTCAAAATGACATAGACCGCGAATTACGCATGTCTGAGTTACGTGAACAAATGCAAAATGAGATGAAACGAATTCAAGAACTTGAGCTTAAAATGCAGGCTCAGATGCAGGAATTACAACAACAAAGTCATAGCGCGATCGAACAACAACAGCAAAACAGCGTTACTGAAAATAAAAATTTATTTTTGACTTATATTCCACTCACACAGCAAAAATATTCAATGCTGTATCGACATCCATTGCCTTCGGTCATGCCTTATACGAATAAAATGGGGGCTTCTGTAGTGGATTGTCTCGAACAATTATCCGAATTAAAGGTGGCGGTATGAATATGCCTATAGAATCCAGTCACTTGCCAAGTTCATTACAGCAAGAACAAGCACCACTAGAAGAAATGCCGATCACCAAACATCTGGTTGCATTAAGACAGCATTTGTTCAAAGTTGTCGGTTTATTGCTTGTGCTATTTTTTTGCCTACTGCCTTTTGCTAATCATACCTATCAGCTTATGTCCGAGCCATTGCGCGCGCAGTTACCCATTTCATCGTCCATGATTGCGACAGATGTCACAGCAACCTTTATGGCACCTTTTAAGCTGAACTTTTTTGTGGCGCTGATGCTGGCCATGCCGTTTATTTTTTATCAAATCTGGGCCTTTATTAAACCTGCGCTGTATGAAAAAGAAAAAACGCTCGCACTGCCCTTATTGGTCGGTAGCATTGGTTTATTCTATGCAGGGATTGCGTTTGCCTACTATGTGGCTTTGCCCTCAATCTTGCATTTCTTTATGAGTGTGACACCTGAAACGGTTGCACCCATGACCGACATTAATAGCTATCTCACCTTTTGCCTAAAACTGTTTCTGGTCTTTGGTCTAACCTTTGAAATTCCAGTGATTACTTTATTGCTGATTTTGATTGGCTTGGTATCCACACAGCAATTGGTGGAAAAACGGCGTTTTATTGTGGTTGGATGCTTCTTTGTTTCCATGTTCGTCACACCACCCGATGCCTTATCCATGATTATGCTGGCAGTTCCCATGTGGATCCTGTTCGAGCTGGGTTTGTTTTTTGGCAAACTCATTGAAAAGAAAAGAAGTATTGCATAAAGGCAATCGCTTTAACTCAGCAGACTTCGGTCTGCTTTTTTTCATCAAAATGACTTCATTTTTTCACCAGATTTTCACTATTTGGTAAAAATCTTGTCACATTAATTCCCTAAGTTAATGACAACTTTATAACTTATTGATGAATTAGGAAAAATCATGACCGATTTGATGCCATATCATGAAGATCAGGAACTAGATAATAATACCTCTGATAATGCTCACTTCAGTGACATTTTAGAACAGCGTATGACACGCCGCAGCCTTATTGGTAAAACTGCAAGTGGTGCTGTCGCACTCGCATTGGCATCCTCATTGACTGCGTGTAGTGACGATGATAACGATAATGCGACACCGCCAAGTAAACCTGTTGATCCCAATAAAAAACCAACAGAACTCACCTTCTCTGTGGTGAATAAAAACTTAGATGATATTGTGACTGTACCAGAAGGCTATCAAGCCACTGTACTGTATGCACTTGGTGACTCGATTAATCCAAGCTATGCCGATTGGGATGACAACAATATTCCTTCAGGCCCAAGCTTCCAGTTCCGTTCTGGAGACTGCCATGATGGTATGCACTATTTTGGTTTAAACAGTAGCAGCAAATTTGATGACACGGTGTCGACTGAAGGTTTGCTGGTGATGAACCACGAATATATCAACCAAACTTTCCTGCATCCTACAGGTGCCACTAAAGTCGACGGTCGCCGCCCAGAAGACGAAGTCATTCGGGAAACCAATGCGCATGGCGTATCCATTGTGCATATTAAAAAAGATAGCGCTACGCAAAAAGTAGAGATTGTGAAAAACTCACTCTTTAACCGTCGTATTACGGCATCAACGGTGATGGATTTTGCGGGTACCGCAGCAAATTCAGATTTGGTCAAAACCAAGTTCTCCCCTACGGGCAAGCAAACCCGCGGTACGCACAACAACTGTGGTAATGGCTATACTCCTTGGGGCACCTACCTCACCACAGAAGAAAACTTCATCGGTTATTTTGCGCGCAGTGCAACGGATGATGCAAGCCGTAGTGCAGCCGAAATTGTGGCACTGAAACGTTATGGTCTAAAAGCAGGTTCAAGCTCACGTTATGGCTGGGAAACTGTACTCGGACAACTTGAATCGCAAGATCTATATGACCGTTGGAATGCCAGTGCCGTGGCAGATCAGGCGACAGCAGACTATCGTAATGGACCGAACACTTTTGGTTGGATGGTCGAAATTGATCCTTTTGACCGTGGTCAAAACCCTGTAAAGCGTACTTCTCTAGGTCGTTTTGCTCATGAAGACAGTGCTTGCCGTGCTGTACAAGGTGAACCTTTAGCCTTCTATATGGGCGACGACTCACGCGGCGAATACATCTATAAATTTGTTTCCGCTGCCAACTGGGATAGCAAGGATGTTAACGGGGGTTATACCGCTGGTGACAAATACATGAATAACGGCACTTTATATGTCGCCAAATTCAACAGTGATGGTTCTGGTCAATGGTTAGAACTGAGTTATGGTAAGAATGGTTTAGATACCTCAAACAGCATCTATCCATTTAGTTCACAAGCCGATGTCGTGACTTTTGCGCGCCTTGCAGCCGATGCGGTGGGTGCAACCAAAATGGACCGCCCTGAGTGGGCAACGGTCAACCCTGTAAATGGCGAAGTTTACGTTACCCTAACCAACAACTCGAAGCGTGGACTTGACTATCCAACAGATGCAGCCAATCCACGTAACTATAGCGACCCAGAAGGTGGTAAAGGGAACGTCAATGGTCACATTATTCGTTTTAAAGAAACCGATAATAAAACCACAGCGACAGCCTTCACGTGGGACATCTACCTGTTTGGTTCGGAAGCCGCTATGGCAGCCAACATCAACTTATCAGGCTTGACGGATAATAATGATTTGTCTTCACCTGATGGTATGTGGTTTGACCCACGTGGTGTACTGTGGATTCAAACCGATGATGGTGCCTACACAGATGTCACCAACTGTATGATGTTGGCAGCGCTGCCGGGACAAATTGGAGATGGCGCAGCAACGACAGTGCTGAATGGGCAAGCGACCATTGCAGGTGCTCAAGTCACAGATAAAACCTTACGTCGTTTCTTGGTGGGACCAAAAGAGTGTGAGATTACAGGGATTGCCATGACACCGGATTACAAGGCCATGTTCATTAATGTACAGCACCCAGGTGAAGATTCGGACAGTTATAATGCGGCAACCAGCCATTGGCCAGCAACGCAAACTAACCCAAGCAACAGCACGGCACGTCCACGCTCTGCAACAGTTGTCATTACCCGTAAAGATGGCGGTGTCATCGTAGGTGCATAATCCAGAATAATAAAAAATGCCGACTCCATGTCGGCATTTTTTATGTTTGATTACTTACAACCAAAGTCTCTTGCACTTGCACAATCTGCCCTTGCACTTCGCCTTGTTGTGACTTTTCCAGCCAGTTCCAACTGTCACTACTCATTCTTAAGAAATTAGAGCAACGGGTACCATAGGCAGGGCTCTGAATAAAGGTGGAAGACAAGAGTGCCTCCATCTCAGGGCTAATACCCGTATCTGGTAAAAGCTCAGGAATAATTTTACGTTCATCTTCCAGAATATCCCATACGGCATATTGCAGCTCCGCTTCAGAACTTTGTCCACGTTGTAGCATCGGCAATAATTCTTGGGTAAAGCGTTTACGCAAATGCCGAGTTTTTTCCCAATGCTCTGTCATCAAGCCGTTCGACACCACATACACGCCTTTGGCGAGCACTTGCGGTGCTTCACCACGATTACTCATATAAATCGCTTGCTCCCGATCTCCCAAAAACAAATTAAAACCTGCATATTTGCGTTGTTGCTGTTCTAGCTGTTTTGCGAAACGAATCGGTGCCAAATCTGATTCTAAAAATGCTTGTACCAAATGCCCACGTGAAGTTGGATAACTCTGCTGATCTCGGCCGTCACGAAAATTGGTCACAATGGCCCAACGACCTGTTGGTGTTACGCCCATCCAAGTCCCACCCGATTGCAGATCTTTGCCTGCGATGACGGGACGATCTGACCATTGAAACAAGGCTTGTGTAGGACGATGATAGAACTCATCTCGGTTTGAAATTAGGCATAACGGCGTTTGCTCTAAAATATGCCATGCGAGTGCCACAATACACATAACTTTTGCTCTATATCTTTACACATTGAATGTACAACATTTTTCATTGTATTCCGCTAAAATCTCTACAAAACATAATGACTAGGAACAGGAATGCTCACCTATCCAAATATTGACCCGATTGCGATCTCATTGGGCCCCTTACAAGTCCATTGGTATGGACTGATGTACTTATTGGCTTTCCTTTTTGCATGGGGACTCGCCACGTATCGTGCCAAACTCAGAACGGGCTGGACTTCAGACATGGTCTCCGATCTGATTTTTTACGGCGCGCTTGGGGTAGTGATTGGTGGTCGTGTTGGTTATGTGTTCTTTTATGGCTTTGAACAATTTCTTGCCAATCCATTGTGGTTATTCCAAGTCTGGACTGGCGGAATGAGTTTCCACGGTGGTTTTCTTGGGGTAATGATTGCCATGTTACTTTGGTGTAAAAAGTACCAAATGACATGGTTCCAGACCTTAGACTTTATTGCACCGTGTGTCCCAACAGGCTTGATGTTTGGTCGTATTGGTAACTTCATTGGCGGTGAACTGTATGGTCGCCCTGTCTCTGACCCTAACTTTGCTTTGGGAATGATTTTTCCGACTGACCCTTTGCAACTGGTTCGCCATCCCTCTCAGCTTTACCAAGCACTATGTGAAGGGCTGATTCTGTTTATTGTCCTGTGGTGGTTCAGCTCTAAACCACGCCCTCGTATGGCAATATCTGCACTGTTCCTGATTGGTTATGGGATTGCGCGCTTTGTGGTCGAGTTCTTCCGCGAACCTGACAATGGTCAATTGTTTATTGCATGGATGAGTAAAGGGCAATTCTTAACTATTCCGATGATTCTGATTGGTATCTGGATGCTCTGGTATGCTTACCAGAAAAAAGTCTACGATTGGGGCCCCCTTAAAAATAATTAATTCTGTACTTCTTTACCCTAGAGTACGATCCGTGCGTCGTGCTCTAGCATGTGCTAAAGTTTAAATTCTCTTGCTACCTCCTTCTTAAAATCTATGCTCGAATTCTGGTTTGATCCCAAAATCGCTGTATTCAAAAAACTGGCACTATTTGTTCTGATTGGCTTAGTAACCGCGGGGCTATATTGGATGCAACCCTTAACACTCGACGCAATTTTAATGTTCATGGGAACAGGGATTGTGTTTCTGATCTGTCGTTATTGCAAAATCCACTTCGCTAGTGCTCATCCTACTGGGCTCCTGTATCGTTTATTCACTTGGATTCCATTGGCACTGCTTTTAGCACTGATCTTTATGCATCTTAAATCAGGGGACATTCTCATTCCTGGCGCGCAAGGTATTGGCTTTATGGCATTGTCCATCTGTCTGTTTTCGCCGCTATCCCTGCTCAATCAACATCAGCAGGATTAAACCCACTGATGCTCGAATTTTGGTATTCAGAACGCTGTAGCCGTGAAATCAAATTGCTCAGCAGCATTGTGGTGTGTAGTGCCATTTATTTCTGCTCCAGCATTGCTGAACTTGCACCACTCTGGGTAGGATTAAGTCTATTGTCGGGAATACTGATTCATGTCCTGTTTACACAGTATCTCAAATTAGCAACTTCCCATCCTTATCGAATCACGCTTCGCAATGGAATTTATATTTTCCAACTGTTTGCACTGTTAAGCTTGGGCTACGTATTACCAGAACAGCATAAATGGGTGCTGTGGTTACAATGTGTTGGCTTTCATGCGCTTGGATTGTTTTTGGTTTCAATTTATACCAAGCGTGCCAAACGCCATACTTAGCGTTACTCACGAATATTGGATCGCATATCCTTTACATAAAAAGACCGTTTATCTGTATTAAATAAACGGTCTTTTTATCTGCTCATTACAGTTTGGTTTAATGATCTAAGCGGTAATAACTATATTGCACATTGGCATTTTTATAAACGGCATAACCCGTTTGTTTAAAATCAGAGACCCAACCTGAACCTGAATAACCTGCAATATGCCCATAAGTATGACCTTTAGTACGGTCAATAATATAGATATCACCTTTTTTAGGCTGGTCAAAGGATGGACTAATACGACGGTACCCGAGTCGTTCTAGCGTATTGCCCCAATCTGCGGCAGCAACTGGATGGCTTTGTACATTTGCACCAGCAGACTGCAGCGCAAGACGAATGCTTTTAGCACATTTCTGGGTACTGGTACGACGCGTAATACCACTGAGTTTCTGGGTAAATTTATCAATATCAATACGCTGTGCATTGTTCGAAGTATAATTACGACTACGCTCTGTGTTCTTGCGTTTGTTATCAGGTCTTTGTTGCGCATTGGAACGAATAATGATCTGTGTTTCGGCAGGAGCATGAACATCACTCATACCCGTATTAACATCATAAATCATCTTTAAACCTCTAACTTCTTACATCAGACACACAAATCTTCGAGCGCTGATAGTAGCCCGTGAAATTTAATTTTTCAGGCGTAAAATGTAAAAAAATATAAATATGTAAACAAAGCGTTGCTAATTGCTTATTTTTACGGTGTTTCCGCAATAGATTCTCATTATCTTTTTGATTAAATTTCAACCAAACCTCAAAACTATATGATTCGTCGTTTGCTCTACATTTTTATCGTTTCTATCATATTTTGGGTATAATCGACCCTAGAAATTAGATTTGACTCTGGATGGATAAGTACAAACCTCTAGGAACTTATCCTCCATTTTTTGTTTGAGAATTTTATGAAAACGTATTTAGACCTGCTACAACACATCCTCGATCACGGCGGTGATAAAGGCGATCGTACTGGTACTGGTACGCGCTCGGTATTTGGTCATCAAATGCGTTTTGACCTAAATCAAGGCTTCCCTTTACTGACCACCAAGAAAGTTCATTTCCGTTCAATTGTGATTGAACTGTTGTGGTTCCTTAAAGGCGACACCAACGTAAAGTATCTACAAGACAATAAAGTCAGCATTTGGGATGAATGGGCAACCGCAGAACAAACGGCTCGTTTCGGTCGCCCTGAAGGTGAACTCGGTCCCGTCTATGGCCATCAATGGCGAAACTTTGGTGCAACCAAACTCGAAAATGGACTGTATGCGCGAGATGGTTTTGACCAAATTTCATGGTTGATCAATGAAATTAAAACCAATCCAAATTCACGCCGCTTAATTGTGTCGGGTTGGAATCCACAAGAAGCAGGGCAAGTGGCCTTACCGCCATGTCATACTCTGTTCCAGTTCTTTGTCCAAGATGGCAAATTATCTTGCCAGTTATATCAACGTAGTGCCGACGTGTTCTTAGGCGTGCCATTTAACATTGCCAGCTATGCCTTACTGACGCATATGGTGGCGCAAGTGTGTGGTTTAGGTGTGGGTGATTTTGTTTGGACAGGTGGCGATACGCATCTCTATACCAACCATTTTGAACAAGCCAAACTACAACTGAGCCGTGAACCTTTAGGCCTGTGTCAATTAAAACTAAACCCTGAGATTCAAGATATCTTCGATTTCGAATTTGAAGATATTGAAATTGTCGGCTATGAGTCACACCCAGGCATTAAAGCCCCTGTAGCGGTATAAGTCTTAAGGTCAATGCTTCCCTCACTGTGGAAGCATCTTTTTTCAAAGCATCATTCGTCAGGTAAGTAATTCATGGCATTCCAGAATTTAGAAGTTGTACATGTTGTAGCAATGGATCAGCAACGTTGTATTGGTAAAGGGAATGATTTGCCTTGGCATATTCCAGCCGATCTCAAGCATTTTAAAGCCATCACGCAAGGTGGTGTGGTGGTGATGGGGCGTAAAACCCTAGAGTCGATGGGACGGACCTTACCAAAGCGTGTCAATTGGGTCATTACCCGCGATCCAAACTGGTCTTTTGAAGGCACTAAAGTAGCCTATAGTATTGAGGAAGCACTCACACACGCGGTAGCGGATGTACAAGCCTCAGAAAAGCCTGAAAGCATCTTTATTATCGGTGGTGGCGAAATTTTTAAGCAAACCATGACTATTGTAGACCGTCTAGAATTGACCCATGTTGAACTTGATGTACAAGGTGATGCATATTATCCTGAAATTCCAACTGAATTTAAAAAAGTAAGCTCAGAAAAACAACGAGATGAAAATACTGGGATCGTGTTTGAGTTTGCAACCTATACCAAATAACTATTCAAAAATGAGTGGCTGAGTATGCAGCAAAAAGGATCAGGTACATTGTTGTTCAAAACGCTGCAATGGTTGATCCACTGTATTTTCAGTCTGTTTGTACTGTTATCTTCAATTTGGCTGTGCCTCGCGCTCTGGATTCAGCAGCCTATTCATGCTGTTGTGACCTATGCCCTCATTTTAGCGTGGGCTTGCTTTTCTCTCAGTATCTTAGGCATTTATTTTAGTCAGCATCTCATCAGTCGCAATAAAGATATTTTGCTGTATATGTTCGGCTTTGTTTTAGCACTGGGTTGGTACTTTGGCTTAGAAGCTCGACAAGATCGTGATTGGAACCCTGAAGTCTCACGACTGCTCAGTTATGAAATAAGAGACCATGAGGTCACTTTGCACAATGTTCGAGACTTTCACTGGCATGCCGATGGCAGTTATAGCGCTGCATGGCAAACGCGAGTTTTAGATTTGAATCAAATTACAGGGGTTAATATTATTACCTCCTATTGGACAGGCCCACAGATTGCCCATACTTTGGTCAGTTTTGATTTTGCCAATGCCGCCCCACTCACCTTTTCCATCGAAATTCGCAAGGAAAAAGGCGAAGAATTTTCCGCAATTGGCGGCTTTTTCCGTAAGTATGAACTGAATTTAGTTGCTTCCAATGAAACTGACATCATTTACACCCGTAGCAATATTCGGCATGAACAGGTCTATTTTTTTCCGATCAAGATGTCAAAAGCACAAAGCCAAGCCTTATTTCTCGAGTATCTAAATAAAGCCAGTGAATTGGCACAACAACCCAAATGGTATAATACGCTCAGCAGTAACTGCACCACGCTAGTATTTGACATGATTCAAGCCGTCACACAAAAACCGCTGCCTGTAGATTACCGCCTGTTGGCGTCAGGCTATTTGCCTAACTATCTCTACGACTTGAATGCAATTTCACACCATTACAGTATGCATGAATGGTATCGTCAGGCACACGTCAATCCCAAGGTTCAATCTTTAGCTTCAATCCAAGACTATTCCAGTACCATGCGTCAAGGACTACCAACCCAATAGGTTCTTCTGCCTTCACAAGAAGAAATACGATAATCAACTAGAAATTTGAATCTGCTTTGTTTATAAAATAAAAAATAAAGTTAAAAAAATTGGAATTACAACATGTTAAAAAAAACCTTAAGTGTTGCCCTACTCGGCTCTGCATTGCTTTTTGCTGGCTGTCAGTCCACGCCAAGCTCTTCTGCTGCCGAGGTCAATAATTTACAAATGCTTCAAAACCGCACGTGGATTGCGACTCAAATTGGAGCTCAAAACATTAAAATCAATCCAAGTGCCCATAATATTCCTGCACTACAGTTTGATGAAGCAACAAAGCGTGTTTCAGGCGCCGATGGGTGTAACCGTTTGATGGGAACTTATCAAGCCACGGGCAATACCTTGGTACTTTCACAAATGGCATCTACTAAAATGGCGTGTATTGATAATACCTTGCCGAATCAATTTAACACTGCACTAGCCAACGTCACCAACTATCAAGTGTATAACAACACCCTGAAATTACTGGATCGCAATGGCAACCTATTGGTTGAATTTACCAGAGCAAAACAACCGCGTTAAAATTTTAAGATAAGGGTCTGTATTACAGACCTTTTTCATTTGTATAACCAACATTACATCTGTGTGCCACAAAATTCGCTTATCGTGGTCACGTATATTCAGAAAAGGAAAAAATTCATGCAACAAGCATTATTGGGTGGTGGCTGCTTTTGGTGTGTCGAAGCAGTATTTCTTCAATTAAAAGGCGTGACTCGAGTGGTCAGTGGTTATGCAGGTGGCACAACTGAAAATCCGAGTTATGAAGACATCTGCCGAGGCAATACAGGACATGCCGAAGTCATCCTGATTGATTTTGATGAAAGTCAAATTCAATATTCACAATTGCTTGAAGTATTTTTTGCAACGCATGACCCAACGACGTTAAACCGCCAAGGCAATGATATTGGTACACAATATCGCTCAGTGATTTATTACTTCAACCCAGAACAGCAGCAAGCTGCGGAACAGATTATTCAAGAATTAAAAGCCCAAGGCATCAATATTGTCACGGAAGTGACGCCTGCACCGCCGTTTTATCCAGCCGAAGAGTATCATCAAAATTACTTTGCTCGGAATCCGACTCAAGGTTACTGTAATTTTGCCATTCCACCGAAACTTTTAAAACTGCACAGTAAGTTCCAAGCACTGCTGAAAACTGAATAAATCAGCAATAAAAAAGCGACCGCTATGGTCGCTTTTTTCGCATCATGGATGCTTAATTTTCACTGACAAAAGCAATATCACTGAGTCCGGCTTCACTCGCGCGTGACATCACTTGTGCAACAGTATCATAACGTGATTCTTTATCGGCACGTAACTGTACGGTTGGCTTCTGTGCGGCTTGACCCGCCTCATTAAAACGAGTCTGCAACTCATCTAAACTAATGATTTGGTCATTCCACGCCACTTCACCATTGGCATTAATACTGACTGTAATTGCTTCAGGTGGTGGATCAACAATATCCGCAGTGGTTTTTGGTAAGGTTAATGGAATTGATGGGTTGGCAACGGTTGCAGTCACCAAGAAGATGATCATCAATACCAACATAATATCGATGAGCGGAATGAGGTTCATCTCATTCATGCCCGAATCGTTGTCTTCACCCAATTGAAAAGCCATTAAGCTTGACCTCCAACTAAACCTTGTTGTGCTGCTTTCACTTCAACTTTTTGCGTTGTTGTTTCTTGCTGCAACATGGTGTCAATCAATAAGCTGTGTGCTTGATCTTGCAGTTCATTTGACAAAGTACGGTTGGCACGTACACAAATGTTGTACGCCAATACCGCAGGAATCGCAACTGCCAAACCTAAACCCGTCATGATCAGTGCTTCACCTACAGGGGTTGCCACTTGAGCTAAACCTGCTTGACCACTTTTACCAACAGCAACCAGAGCATGGAAAATACCCCAAACCGTACCAAATAGACCGACAAAAGGACCAATCGAAGCAATGGTACCTAAAACCGATACACCTTTTTCTGCATTGGCTTTTTCTACAGAAATTTGACGCAATAGCGCTTGTTCTGCAACTGCTTTACGCTGTTCAAAACTTAGCGGTGCCAATTTCGCTTTCAGCTTAGTGAGTGCTGCTGCAAGTTGAGCATGTGCTTGTTGTTTAAGTTGGCGTGTGCCCATCAGACGTAAAATAAAAATCGTCCATGTTGCGATAGACATTGCCAATAATACGAAATACAGGGTTTTACTCACCGCATCCGCATGTTGCCAATAAACTGAAAAGTTCATACTCGAACTCCTGAAATAGTTAGCCGTTAGGATTCAATGTCAAGTCAAATGATTGTACTGCTCGAGACGGGTAAGCAATACCATTTTCCTTGTACGGTTTTAATTTTGCATTACGCACTGCGCGTAAAATCTTTTCATCTAAAGCAGGAATACCTGTCGATTTGGTTATCCGAACATTAATAACTTTACCCTTCTCATCCGCATCTATCAAAACCGTGACAGAGCGCGCTGCACCTTTCAAATCGTTATTAGTATAACTTGGTTTAGGTTTACGACTCCATTGCACACCCTCACTCCCAATGGAAACACTTTGGGTGGTTGGCGTTGGGGCTACTTTTTCTGGTTCAGGTGCTGCTACTGGTGCAGGTCTACTGACTACTCTGGTTTCAACCGCTGGAGTACTCACCACGGCTGGTCTCTGCGGCTGTACTGTAGGTTGTGTAACAGGTTTGACGGTTTCTGCTTTTTTAACTTGTTGAACTTTTTCCACCTTCTTCGGAGGTTGTGGCTGAGGTTTTTCCACCACTTTGACCTCTTTTACTTCCTTTGGCTTAGGTTGTTCTTTTTTCGGTTCAGCTTTCGGCTTTGGCGGTAAAGGCTTTGGTTGTTCTTGAATTTTGACAAATCGTACTTTTAATGGCTCTTTTTCCACTTTAGGGAGTTCAGGCGCTTTCATTTGGCTGACCGCCCACAATACCCCAACATGCCCAATGGCAACTGCAATTAAGGCTGAGATGATTTTCTTTTTCATCGGATTAGGAGCTTGCATAGAGGGGGTAGAAAGTTGACTCATTAGAATCTAAGACCTAAAAGAAGCGACTGCTCACGACAGTTTAATCGTGGATTTAACAATCAAGCTCATCGGTTAGTACAATTAAAGTATCGCAATAATAAATGAGAAGTGTTTTCATTTGCAACTATTAATTTCACTGTTTTAATGAGTTTTTTGAATCAAAATAAAAAAAGGACCGTTAAAAAACTGGTCCTTTTTCGCATAGGCTAAAAATAGTTATTGGAAAACAACTGTTTTATTGCCATCGACAATAATGCGGTCTTCTAAATGCCACTTTACTGCACGTGCCAAAACATTACGTTCAACGTCCTGCCCCAATTCACGCAATTGCTCAACGGTAAAGTCGTGGTTCACACGCTCAACATCCTGCTCAATAATTGGACCTTGGTCTAAATCAGCAGTCACATAGTGAGCCGTAGCGCCAATCAACTTCACGCCTTTCTCATGTGCTTGTTTGTATGGATTTGCCCCGACAAAAGCAGGTAAGAACGAATGGTGAATATTGATGATTTTCATTTCCCAGTGCTTCACAAACTCTTCATCCAGAATTTGCATATAACGCGCTAAAACAAGCAAATCATTGCCTTGCATCAATTCATCAATTTTTGCATAGGCTTCACGTTTGTTTTCTTTGGTCACTGGAACCACTTCAAACGGAATACCGAAGTTCTCTACTGCTTCACGTAAATCAGGATGATTGGAAACTACCTTCGTGATTTCACATGGTAAACCGCCACGCGCATGACGCCATAACAGCTCAAGTAAAGCGTGATCGACTTTAGAGACTAAAATACCCACTTTTTTCACGTCGCTGACCAAGGTCAAACGCCATTGCATGGCGTAGCGCTCGGCAACGTTTACCGCAAAAGTTTGGATCAAGCTTTCTTTGCGTGTTTGCAAATGGTCTAATTCAAACTCAACACGCATGAAATAACGCCCGCCCGAAGCTTCCGTTGCGTATTGATCAAGTGCGGTAATATTTGCTCCCTGATGATACAAAAAGCTCGATACAGCCTGCACGATCCCTGGCTTATCTTCACAAGTAATCAGTAAGCGTGCTGTGTTGGCAGTTGTCATGTTCATGTTGGTTCTTATTACACCTAATTTAAATAAGCCGAGTATTCTAGCGCGTTTTACACGCTGACTAAATAGCTGGTTTCAGCTTCAATTGTTTTTCACATGTGAGAGACTGGCAAATAACTCAGAAGGACCAAAACTTTCCAGTAATCGCTCATAGGTCTCACGGCTTTCACCACGTAAATAGGCCCCTTCAAGGAACACCATTTGACGTAAGGCTTGCCATACCCACTTTTCTTCCAGATGGTTAGAGTCACTGATGTGTCCCGACATATATAAGAAGTTGGTCCAGTTGGTCAGTACAATCCACAAATTAATGACCAAGGCTTCAATTTCTGAAGACGTCATTTGCATTAAGCCCGCATCCACAAAAGCCTGATAAATTTTCTGACCTTGTTGCATGACTTGTCCCGCAAAACGTGGATACATTTTGCGAAAATCTTCATTATTTTCAACCAAATGATAAACATCACGATGCAAAAATCGATAAGCCCACAACTGGTTGCTTAAGACTTGAAAATAACTAATTTTGTCATTCACATCCAAAGCACGGTCATCGGGTAGCGCGAGCATTTCCAACGTTTCTTTCTGGTACTGCTCCATCAACTCTTTAATAATTTCATTTTTATTGCGAAAGTGGTAATACAAATTGCCGGGACTCATACCCAATTCAGCAGCAATATGATTGGTCGTGACCGAGCGTTCACCACGTTCATTAAACAACTGCAAACTTAATTGCAAAATGCGTTCTTTGGTTTTCACCGTTTTGGAGTGAGACATCCTAAAGTAACCATATATTCAATGGGTTAGAAAACTAACACAGTAAGTGACTTGACTATTTAGAGCATTTGCTCTAAAAAATTAATTATCCGCTTTAATGTAACTGGTAACGCGTCATGAACAGTCAAACAAAAACAACAGCAATGACACCCCATGCTTTTGATCTTCAATACTTACACGACGTACTTGAACAACAAAAGCATGCTTACCAACGCTATCCTTTACCAACAGCAAAGGAACGTATTGATCGTTTAGCACGGCTTAAGCGTATCTTGGTTAAGTACCAAGATCAATTCGCTGAAGCAATCAACCTCGATTATGGTAACCGTTCTATCGCCGAAACCAAAATCGGTGAATTACTCACTTGCCTAGAGCAGATTAAATATTATAGCAAGCATTTAGCAAAATGGATGAAGCCCTCCAAGCGACACGTCGGAATCATCCATCAACCTGCTAAAGCTTGGGTGCAATATCAACCTTTAGGCATCATCGGTATTATTGCGCCTTGGAACTATCCTTTATTGCTCTCGGTTGGCCCTCTCATTTGTGCTTTGGCTGCTGGCAACCATGCCATGATTAAAATTTCAAGCTCATCCAGTAATTTTGGTCGTGTACTTGAACTGGCTCTATCTGAAATTTTCCCACAAGAGCTTGTGGCAGTCATTAATGGTGGCGGCAGCATTTCAGATGCTTTTAGCCATCTGGCTTTTGATAAAATTGTATTTACCGGCTCCACCAATGTTGGCAAAACCGTGATGGCAGCCGCTTCAGAAAATTTAGTTCCCGTGATTCTGGAACTAGGCGGCAAATCCCCAGTCTTGGTTCATCCATCAATTGATCTAGAAGATGTCGCACAGCGAATTGCTGTAGGAAAACTATGGAATGCAGGTCAAACCTGTGTGGCTCCAGATTTTATGTTCCTACCCAAAGGCAAAACTCAGGAATTTATTGAAAAGTTTCAAGCTTGCGTTTTAGAGATGTATCCACATTTTAAAGACAATCAGGATTACACCTCTATTATTAATGACAAGCAATATCAACGCATTCAAGGCTATCTGGAAGATGCCCAAGCGCATGGTGCACAAATTATAGCGATTAACCCATTACACGAAGACTTGCACGAAGTGCGTAAAATTGCGCCAACCATTGTCGCAGGCGTGACGCCAGACATGCAAATTATGCAAAATGAGATCTTTGGTCCGCTTTTACCGATCATGGAATATGATCAAATAGATGATGTAATCGACTTTATTAATAGCCGTCCTCGTCCACTTGCTTTATACTACTTCGACTTTGATCAGGCGCGTGCAGATTATGTCGCACAGCGTACCCATTCAGGGCATTTTGGACAAAACACGGTATTAACCCATGTTGCACAAGACGATTTACCCTTCGGTGGCGTTGGTGCATCAGGAATGGGCAAATATCATGGTCCAGAAGGTTTCTTCAGTTTGTCGCATGAACGGTCTATGATGTCGAATCCAAAGCTGTACAGCTTTAAATACATCCTCCCACCGTTTAATAAGCCGATTCACAAATTGATTTTGAAAACTCTTCTTCGCTAAGTGATCAAGGCATGATCTATCGCATCAGATCATGTCCCGTTTTATCAAAAATCGCTTGTCTTTTAAGCGCATTTTTGTTATAAAACGCCCCTTGAATGATTTCATCTGTTTACTTTTAATGACTAGCGCACAATCGGTGCTGTCTAGCAATGGAGTTCACCATGTCTAAGGTTTGCCAAGTTACCGGCAAGCGTCCAGTCGTTGGCAACAACGTCTCGCACGCCAATAACAAAACCAAACGCCGGTTCGAGCCGAACCTGCATCACCACCGTTTTTGGTTAGAAAGCGAAAAACGTTTCGTACGTCTTCGTTTAACCACTAAAGGTATGCGTATTATCGACAAATTGGGCATTGAGAAGGTTGTTGCTGACCTCCGTGCTCAAGGTCAAAAGATCTAAGGAGTCTGAACCATGCGTGATAAAATTCGCTTAGTTTCTACTGCGGGTACAGGTTATTTCTATACCACGACTAAGAACAAACGTACTATGCCGGAAAAAATGGAAATCAAAAAATTTGATCCAAAAATCCGTCAACACGTAATCTTCAAAGAAGCTAAAATCAAGTAATTTTAGTTTCTTTAAAAAACGACCTAATCTTAGGTCGTTTTTTTTTGCATTTTTTTTATGCATCTTGATAAACTTAAAACAATTTTTGGCATTCTTTGTGCTTATTTTATTTTCACCCTTAACCTGTGTTTAAGGAGTTTTTAGTGCCGCATAATGTAGATCTCATCATATTACTGGCTTTTGGGTTTGGGCTCGCACTTATTTTTGGTTACCTTGCTGCCCGTTTACGCCTCCCTCCTCTAATTGGGTATTTAGTTGCTGGCATTATTCTTAGCCCGAACACCCCAGGAATTGTTGCGGACATTCAACTTGCCAACCAACTTGCCGAACTGGGCGTCATGTTTCTGATGTTTGGGGTCGGCATGCACTTTTCGCTGAACGATCTTTTACAAGTCCGACGCATTGCACTACCGGGTGCCATTTTACAAATTGCAGTGGCAACGCTATTAGGCATTGGGGTTTCCATGCTTTGGGGCTGGAGCTTTGGTTCAGCGCTGGTGTTCGGTCTGAGTTTATCTTGTGCCAGTACTGTTGTATTACTCAAAGCCTTAGGTGATCAAGGTCTACTCAATTCGGTCAATGGCAAAATTGCGGTAGGCTGGCTCTTGGTTGAAGACTTGGTGATGGTCTTGGTCTTGGTACTATTACCAGCAACAGCGGTATTGCTGGGTGGTGAATCCATGACTGCTCATGGCGGCAATGATAATATTTGGCTCACATTAGGGCTAACGTTATTAAAAGTGGCTGGTTTCATCGCCTTTATGCTGATTGTGGGTAAGCGTTTAGTGCCCATGATTATGCAGGTGGTTGCACGTTTGGGTTCTCGTGAGCTTTTCACTCTGACCGTGGTTGCCGCAGCCGTTTCGATTGCTTTTGGTGCCTATAAAGTCTTTGGCGTTTCTATGGCTCTCGGCGCATTCTTTGCCGGTATGGTGGTGAAAGAATCTGATTTTAGCCATCGGGCCGAAGAAGAAACCCTACCTTTACGTGAAATTTTTTCCATCCTGTTTTTCGTTTCGGTTGGTATGCTGTTTGATCCGCGTATTTTATGGGAACAGCCTGAACATGTTTTGGCGGTCGTTGCAATTATCATGATTGGTAAAACCATTGCTGCGATGGCACTGGTGCTGTTTTTCCGCTATCCAATCAATACCGCCCTGACCGTTGGCGCAAGTTTGGCGCAAATTGGAGAGTTCTCCTTCATTCTTGCCACTCTAGGACTATCGTTAAAACTGCTTTCCCTTGAAGGGCAAAATTTGATTTTGGCAGGGGCGCTCATTTCCATTACCTTAAACTCCTTTATTTTCTCTGCAATAGAACCCCTTCAAAACTGGATTCGCGAGCGCTCATCTCTGGCACGCTTGCTAGAACGCAGTGGCGACCCACTAGCAATGTTACCCGATGAAGTTTCACAAGATTATTTACGGGATCAGGTGGTGATTGTCGGTCATGGTGAAGTCGGACGTCGCATCACCAAGACACTTATGGCGGAAGACATTAAAGTGGTGATTGCGGAAGAAAACCGTGAAATTGTGGAAAATCTGCGTGAAAAAGGTATCGCCGCTGTTTCTGGTATTGCAACCGAACCTGGGGTACTGATTCAAGCCCATATTCAACATGCACGCTTATTGGTGCTTTCACCTATGGATATTATTGATATCCATAAAATTGTTGATATTGCGAAAACTCTAAATCCGCAAATTCAGGTGCTGATTTGTGCAGAAAGCAAACAAGAAGCTGACGTTATTCGTAGAGAAAACATTGGCGATGTGTATTTTGCCAAAGAAGAAATGGCAAAAAATATGAGCAATCATATTCTCAATCAAATTGAAATTGCACATCATCAAGCCCCTAGCCATTAGGTATCTCTCTCAATTTTGAACATAAAAAAAGCGCACATCATGTGCGCTTTTTAGCCAATGTAGATTAGCTCATAAACTGTGGTTTTTCGTCCACAACCTCGGCTTGCCATTCATTCACTTGTTTTTCAAGCAAGCTAAATAAAGCGGCCTGAATCATGTGCTGTGCAATCACAGCGGTTTGGTCACCCAATAACGCTTTAACTTCATCGTTAAACTGAATTTTGACCAAAGGTTCTTTTTCCGAGCCTGCATTTCGCAATGCCAACTCACCACCTTCAAGTTGAACCAACTCTAGAACCGCGTCCTGATTCCCAAATAATTCTTTCAATTGCTCTATAGACATATGTTCCTCCATGTTCAACATGGTGGCAAAGGCCTGTTGCACTTTGCATCGCTTAGACTTATTAATATCGGGTCAAAAATCTAAACTTCAAGCGCTCGCCATCTTTTCCTTAAAATTCGACCATTTCGTTACGAAAACCATCAATCAACTGACTCAAATCACGATGCCACTCACGTAAAATTTTGGTATCTGGCAACCATGCCTGAGGAGTTTGCGTCACCTTAATAATTAAGTTGGAAGACGTTTCATCTTCTGGTTCTGGTGCACTTGGTTCTGGCGCATACTGACACATCCGATAAGCACGTTTTAGTTCTGCAATAAAGCCATCTTTCGAGAGCTGCTGCATGACCACCACTTCGGGAGACACCTGCCCCTTAGCAGCCATCTGTTCTTCAATTGACTTCAATGTTGGCTGAAAGTCATTGAGACGGTAATAACGTACCAACTCCTGCAAAAATGCAAGCACTGCACCATGTAAATGAAAAACCGCAGCTTCACGGTACGCTTGAGCTTGTTGAATATGATCGATTTGCTCTGCTTGCTGGCACGACAAACGTGCAAAATATAATTTCTGGTTGGTTCGGTCGGCATGAAAGCGAGCTACACGGGACATACAATTTTCCTAATTTTTGGGCATGTGTTACAGGTCTAAGATTAAACTTAATTGAATTCAATGCACAATAAAAAATTACATCTGTTCCAGTTCAACCCAATATATTTTACGACGAGCAATAGTTTTAACTGGTGGATGTATTGGCCTAACATTTTCAATGACCCAAGCCCAATACCCCTCTTGCCAATAAGAAGCTTTCGCAGATTCAATTTCAGTATTTTTCCACGCATGAACAGATGTAATATCCACCCATGCAACCGCTCGTCCTTCTTCTTCATCTCCACACTGATTCAAATAATGCGTATTTTCAACAATGATTAAATTTTTAAGAGGAAGTTGCTCAGGTCGCCAAGAGCGAATTTCTAATGTCTTTACACCTTGAGCAATATATTCACCAGATGGAGCCACTATAGAGAGTGCTTGATACAACTTTCTCATGATTTTCCCATAAAAAAGGAGCATCAATTGCTCCTCTTTACTTATGCTTCTGGCTTCTCAGGTTTATTTTCCGCCTGTTTTACACGAATACCTGTCCCATGTAGACGCAAGGTATTTAAACCTTTAATCGCTTTCACAGCTTCACGACCATGCGGCATGTCCACAAAAGCAAAGCCTTTAGATTTACCTGTTTCGGCATCCAACACCAATTGACAGGTCTCTACTGTGCCATATTGTTGAAACAGTTTCAGTAACTCAGCTTCTGTCACGGTACGTTCTAAATTACGAACTAAAATTTTCATTTAACAACCTTCAAAAATAGGCAAAATCATCAAAAAGCAATCGCCTACGCTACTTTCTGAACATTGCACATCAAATACCACAATGTAATCTGTTTAGTTTAATCGAGATTAATCCCAAAATCTAAATTAATCGACTGTCGTTCAATTAAGGCACTTTTTACCGTTTGCTGGCGGGGTTTATGATGGGTTTCCAAGGTACATAAATTTCGGCTGAGATCATTTAAGAAATAGCTGTCAACTTTACGCCCTTGTTCATCAATCACATCTCGCGCCCACAGATTCAAATTTTGCTTGGTGAGTATAAGTTCATTCTGTGCACGAGTCAGTGCCACATAGAGCACCCGACGTTCTTCCTCGACCGCATCAAAATCTCCCTGAGCACGTGCATGCGGGTACTGCCCAGCCGTCACATTCGCGACGTAACACACTTTCTGCTCCGTACCTTTGGCAGAGTGAATGGTAATCAATGTGACTACATCGGTGTCGGACTGGCGTTCAATTTCAGAAATAGAAACAGGATCAAGCACATATTCCTCTAAAAACTCACTCAACTGGGCATGTTTAGAAGCCAATTGTTTAACCAATTCAAAGTCACCTTGGCGACGGTTCCAGTCTTTTTTGTAGTTCTCAGCCAATTGTGCTTCAAGGGCTTGAATACCTAAACTGACACACGCTTGTACTTCCTGCTTCAGCACCGTCATCTGCTTCATCATCAATAAGGTTTCAGCAGGAATGCGCCCAAACTGTTCTAATTGATTAAAAATCAGTTCGAATTCAGGTTGAAGTAACAACTGTTGTGCCAGACGACTTGCCCCCACATCGCCCACCCCATTCCATAGGGTAAGAAAGCGCATCCACGCAATATCATCTAAAGGATTGGCAATTACCCGTAGTAAACTGAGCAAATCTTTCACATGTGCAGTTTCAAGCAGTTTCATCCCACCAATAAAACGGTAAGGAACATTGGCCGCGATACACGCTGCTTCAATATGCCGCGCAGCGAAGCTTGAACGGACCAAGACCATATGATCCGACCATTTCTGCCCCTGCAAATAATGGCGCTCTTTAATATCAATTGCGATCCATTTGGCTTCATCAAACTCATTCGGGAAAATATGCATACGCGGCTTAATTCCCTCACCTCGATAAGCATCAAGACGCTTGTCATATTGAATCTCAGATTGATCGAGCAGCCAATTGGAGAGGTCTAAAATTTCTTGGGTGGAACGATAATTTTGCTCAAGTTTAAAGACTTGGGCATTGGGTACGCGTTCTTTAAAATGATGAATATTTTCAAAATCCGCCCCGCGAAAACCATAAATAGACTGCGCGTCATCACCCACACAGAACAGACTCACTTGGTCTTTCAGCGGTTCAAGCAACGCCCATTGCAAAGGATTGGTGTCCTGCATCTCATCCACCAGCATGTGCTTACAGATGGATGCGACATAATCAACCAAGCCTTCAGATTGATCGAGTGCCGAAGCCACAATTGCGAGAATGTCATCATAATCCAAGAAACTACGCGCACGCTTTCGTGTCTCGTACTCTTGCATAATTTTGGCAATTTGATCTTTAAACACCAAATATTCAGGATGTTGCTTTTCTAAAGCATCGCTCAATTTTTGGCGGGTATTACGCGCAAAAGAGTACAAATCACACAGCTCTTGTGGCTTAGGCAACTGATTGGGATTTTTCTTGTCATCTTTACCACGAATTAAACGAAACATCATGATTTGGTCATCACGGTCGATAATCGTGAATTGCTCTAAACCAAAGGCTTTCGGCACACGACGCAATAAATACATACAAAAAGTATGAAAAGTCGATGCACGTAGCCCTTTGGCTTGCTCCCCCAAAGCCAACTCTACTCGGGCTACGATTTCACTGGCAGAACGACGAGTAAAGGTTAAAATTTGAATTTGGTTGGCGGGGACGCCTTGATCAATCAGGTACGCAGCACGTGCCACAATGGTTTTCGTTTTGCCACAGCCAGCCCCTGCGAGTACCAGACTGTGTTGCGACGCAGTCGTGGCAGCTTGTTTTTGTTGCGGGTTTAATTCATCAATTAGGCTGGCTAAACTCATAGTGTCTCATCGTACTGGGAAGATGAATAGTTTAACAGAGCTACAGATAAATTATGAATTTTAGCCAGATGATCATGGCATCGTTTGATCGATAACAAATAAGCCAATCAAAATGAATAGTTACAGATCAATAATGCCAATGACATGAGCATTTTTAAAATCAAAGCAATTTAAATCAACAAGAATGTCTAGATTTAATTTATACAATCTATCCAGACTGATATGCCGATTTTTAATTTCAAAAAAAATGGATACGAGACAAAACGGCATGGATACCGCTCGTTGGATTGGGGTATAGGGCCATACCCTCAATCCAATAAAGGATTTTTATTACTTTTCATCCTTGAAAAGTAAGGCATTCCCTACACAAAAATATTTAAATTTATTGAGAGTAATGTGGTTGTTACGGCGTTAGGGCTAAAATTCTAGCAACATTCTGACAGGTTCTTTCCAAATTCTTCTCAGCATTTTCTAAAGCGGTTTGCAAATCACATGCCCGATCTACAATCCCTAAAATTGCAGTAAAGCCTTCTGCATAGAGCTCCTCTATGCCATCACCCACATAACCTGCACAAGCAATCACAGGCGTATTCAGTTTTTTGGCAACTTGTGCGACACCATAGGGTGTTTTGCCAAATTTGGTTTGGAAATCTATTCCACCCTCTCCAGTAAAGACAAAATCTGCCCGTTCAATTTTTTCCGCCAATCGTGTTTCTTCTATCACAATTTCCACGCCTGAACGAAGGGTTGCCCCTGCAAATGCCATTAAGCCAAAACCCAAGCCACCTGCGGCACCCGCACCAGCAACATGAGCATAATCAAGTTGGAGTTGCGATTTAACCAAGCCAGCAAAATACTTTAGGTTTTGATCTAATTGCTCAACCATGGTTGGTTTTGCCCCTTTTTGCGGAGCAAATACGTAAGCCGCACCTTGTTCACCATAGAGCGGATTATTCACATCACTGGCAATCAGCATCTCAACTTGTGCCAATCGAGTATCCAAATTCGATAAATCAATCTGGCTAATCTGATGTAATTGTCCGCCCCCCTGAACCACCTCTTTGCCAGCAACATCTAAAAATCGAACCCCAAGTGCTTGAGCCATACCCATGCCTGCATCATTGGTGACGCTGCCACCGAGTCCAATAATGATTTTTTTAACCCCATGATCAAGGGCTAGCTGAATCATTTCCCCCGTTCCAAAGGTCGACGTTAAGGCCGGGTTTCGCTCGGAAGGCTGCAGTAAGTGAATGCCATTGGCTTTCGCCATTTCAATCACAGCCGTTCGCCCTTCATCAATCAAGCCAAAATATGTCTCGACTTTCTGTTCGATGAAAGGGCCCGACACACTACAGCTCACCATCTCACCGTGCGCAGCAGCAACCAAAGCATCTACTGTTCCCTCACCGCCATCTGCCATGGGGACATGAATATATTTTGCCTCAGGGAAGACACGTTCTAAGCCTCGTTGCATCGCCTGACATGCTTGTAGCGCAGTCATACTTTCTTTAAAAGAGTCTGGGGCAAGTACAAAGGTTTTAGACATAGCAGTTGTGCTTTTTAAGATGAATTATCCTCAATCATACGCAATAAAAAAGAGTGCATATAGCACTCTTGTTCCACTTAATCATCTGTAATAATTACACATCAGCCGAACTCTTGGGTACTTCATGCTTAATATAAGAGGCCAAAGTGAGGTAGTTGATGCCTTGAAATAGAATATCTATCGCCAAAAACATACCCAACACCCAAAATGGTGCTGTCGGTGACATTAAGATAATTACCCCTGTAATAAAGGTCAGAATTCCAGAGAAAAGCGTCCAGCCCCAACCCGCCAAAGGCTTGAGCATAAAGGCATTAACACTCCGTACAATCCCTGCAATCACCAAAAAAATGGCCAAGAGACTGGTCAATACAATGGCAGTTTTGACAGGTGTGGTAAAGGCATAATAACCCGCGATTAAATAGAAAATAGCAAATGCAGCCCAAAGCCAACGATAGCCTCCTTCAAAAATTTTAAAAGCCGCGACCAAATGTAGCACACCACCTACCATCATTAAGATGCCAAACAAATAAACTGCGGACAGCGTGGCAAAAGGTAAATAGGCGAGCAACACCAAACCAAATAAAGTCAGGAGTACACCTAAGACCAAGTACCATTTCCGATTTTCATGTAATTGATGACGAATAAGATCATTTCCAACTGTTTTCATAATTTTTCTCAAGTACTTACAATGGAATGCAATTATTGTGGTCTTTTTTTCCGTAACTGTCTGTTATCAATCTGCATCTTTTTTATCCACATTAGTCTTCCCTTCTGTGGATAAAAAAGCACTTATACACAGCTTTATTTAATCCAACCAATTTCCAGTGCTGTAATTTCGTTGAGTAGCGTATCTTGTAAACGATCTGGCATTTTACTTTTCTCGGCAGAAACAGGAATGTGCCCAGCCATTAACTCCGCTTGGGCTTGTGGAAATAAAGGCTGTTGTTTCGGATAAGCATAACCTTGAGGATAGAGCGGCTGTCCAGTTTCGACATCATATTTATCGGTTGCACCAAAGGCATGTAATAACTCATGCACCAAAACAATTTGATTTTGCTCATTTTGTTTTTTACTGGCATACAAATTCACTGCACCAATACGCCCCTTTTCCAAAGCAGTAGAGTGTTTTAATTCACGTGTACGTTTGGGATCGTAATAATTTAAATACAGCGTAACTGCAGAAGTACCATCACTGCGCTCATGCTGTTGCCAATCATAAAAACGGAATTTAAGACTCCACAATATGATATCGAGCATGTTCGCCTGCTCTGGTACCTTCGGTGGTTTTTGGGTTAATTCACGCCCTAAATTTAAATAAACCTGAATAGGTTGACCACGATAATGTGCTGACATTTGCTGGAGATAAGGCTGCACAGTCGCAAGATCACTTAAAGATAATTGTTGAATATATTGTTGCGTACTGGCTTGATCATCGGCATTAATAGGATGCAGCAATACAATAATCGGTTTATCCCAGTTCTGATTTTGATCGCGCCAAGCGTTTACTGCCACAATTAACAAAATCAGCAATAGACATAAAATTCTAATTTTTTTCCACATTTATTTTAAGCACTCTGCTTCTTCATTTTTCTTAAATACATCTGGCTCATATCTACTTTTGTTTCAAAAAGATTAAGCGTTTTAATTAAGCCTGATAATTTTGCTCTACCATAATTACGAGAATCAAATTCAGGTTTTACAGCGCTGATATATTGTCCAACCATACTTAAATTTGCCCATCCATTTTCATCTCCATTATCTTTCACTGCTTTATAGATTAAATTTAAAGTTGCACGATCCATTATATCTGTCGTGGTAGTATCCTTAACTGAAGAAACAGCTTTTACATCGGATATTTTATTTGTATCTAATATCTTCTTTACTTGAAGATTTACAATTTCATAATCTTCCGTATTCTTTAGATCACTCTCGGAAATCAAATTTTCAACAAAAACAAATTTATCACAGGCCTTTTTAAATGCCTCTGGTGTAGATTTTTTACCAAAACCATAAACACTTAAACCATTTTCACGAATACGCGAGGCTAAAGGTGTAAAGTCACTGTCACTCGACACGATACAAAACCCATCTAATGCCCCAGCATAGAGTAAGTCCATTGCATCAATGATTAAAATCATGTCCGTTGCATCTTTACCTTTTGTGTAGGCAAATTGCTGAACGGGAGTAATGGCATGAGGCAACAAAACATCACGCTATTTCTTTAATGTTTCACTACTCCAATCCCCATAAACACGCTTTACGCTTGCAATTCCATATTTAGCCACTTCTTCTAATACTAATGAAATAGCACTAATCGATGAATTATCTGCATCAATTAGTACTGCAAACTTCTTTGTTTGAATATCCACAATTCCCCCAATTTTTTACTTTCTTATATGAATGATTGTGACATAAAAAATGCCCACCGAAGTGAGCATTTATATTCAATACCTTAAGTCGTTAAGCCTCAACCCATTTTCCATCTTGGAAAACCAAAGACCATTTGGTTTGTTTCCCTTCTGGCGTTTCCGAACCAATATATTGTGCTTGGTTTTTACGGCTAAATTTCACCAATGTTGGATTCCCTTCTGGGTCAACATCGGGTGCCTGCAAAATAAACTGATACTTCGGATCAAGTTGATCAGCAACACTACGAAGTTCCGAAACTTTAGGTGCACGTGTTTCACGTACTTTCGGGAACTTACTTGCTGCCAAGAATAGACCTGCCGCTCCATCACGCAGAACAAAAAAGTCATCATGCTTGGTCGAGCGTAAGTGTTCCATCTTGATTGGGTCCACACGTGGAGGTGCAGGCTGACCACTTTTCAACACCTTGCGGGTATTGTCACAGCTCATGCAAGCAAAGTACGGTCCAAAACGACCTGTCTTGAGTTGCATTTCACCGTCACACTTATCACATGGAATGGTTGGGCCATCATACCCTTTGATTTTGAACTCACCTTCTTCCAGTTCAAAACCCGCGCAATCAGGATTGTTACCACAAACATGTAGTTTACGACCACCATCAATGACATAACTGTCCATCGCTGTTGCGCAAATCGGACAGCGTTTTTTCGACATCAAGTCTGCTGTTTCTGCGGCATCATCATCAGACAACGCTGCAAGTGATTCGACTGGGGTTAAGTTCAAAGTACCTTTACAGCGCTCTTTCGGTGGCAAGTTATAGCCTGAACACCCTAAGAAGACACCGGTAGTCCCTGTACGAATCTGCATTGGTCGAGAACATTCTGGACAATGTACTGCATCAACTTCCACAGGTTGATTGCGGCGCATACCACTTTCACCTTGCGCATTGGTCAGACGCGTTTTGAAATCGCCATAGAAACTGTCAAGCAACTCTTTCCAGTTACGTTCGCCATCGGCCACTTTATCCAACTGACCTTCTAAGTCCGCGGTAAAGTCATAGTTCATGAGGTTATTGAAACTTTCATCCAAACGATCAGTAACAATCTCCCCCATCTTTTCTGCATATAGACGACGGTTTTCCAGTTTCACATAACCACGGTCTTGAATAGTCGAAATAATTGCAGCGTAAGTTGATGGTCGACCAATGCCCTTTTTCTCAAGCTCTTTCACCAATGACGCTTCAGTAAAACGCGCAGGCGGCTTGGTAAAGTGTTGTGATGGGTCTAGTTTTTCCAGATTCAATACCTCACCCACTTTCACCGCAGGCAATAGCACATCATCATCGGATTTGTTTTGACCACGGACTTTGGTAAAACCGTCAAACACCAAGGTACGACCTTTGGCTTTCAGTTCAACACCATTGGCATCGACCAAAATTGTGGAAGATAGATATTCGGCTGGTGTCATCTGACATGCCACGAATTGGCGCCAGATTAAATCATATAAACGTTGTGCATCACGTTCTACCCCCACCAAACTATCGCCTTTTAAACCGACATTGGATGGACGAATGGCTTCATGCGCTTCTTGTGCACCCGCTTTATTGCCATAACGATTTGGCTTCGCAGGTATATATTTTTTACCAAACTCAGTCTCAATATGGTGACGCACCATATTTACCGCATCGTCACTTAAAAAAGTCGAGTCGGTACGCATATAGGTAATGAAACCTGCTTCATACAAACGTTGCGCCAACATCATGGTTTTCTTAACTGAAAAACCTAAACGTGTGCTGGCTGCTTGCTGTAAAGTCGAGGTGATATACGGCGCACTCGGATTAACCTTGGTCGGTTTATCTTCACGTGCTGAAACTTTGTAATCTGCATCTTTCAAAATTTTCAATAAAGCATCAGTTTCTGCTTTATTGCGTAATTTGAGCGTCTTACCTGCTTGCTTCACCGCCTCTAAACGAATTTCATCGCTTGAAGATTTAGTATCTGCAAATACCTGCCAATATTCTTCAGGAATGAAGGCACGAATTTCACGCTCACGTTCTACGACCAGTTTGACTGCGACAGACTGTACTCGTCCTGCGGATAGACCACGCGCAATTTTCTCCCACAATAAAGGAGAAATCATAAAGCCAACCACACGGTCTAGAAAACGGCGTGCCTGTTGGGCATTGACTTTATTGGTGTCTAAACGTGCTGGATGCTTAAAGGCTTCTTGAATGGCATTTTTGGTAATTTCATTAAACACTACACGTTGATAACGTGAATCATCACCGCCAATGACTTCTTTTAAATGCCACGCAATCGCTTCCCCTTCACGGTCCAAGTCCGTTGCGAGATAAACTTCATCGACTTGCGATGCCAGTTTTTTTAATTCAGCAACCACATTTTCTTTGCCTGGAAGCACTTCATAATGTGCCTTCCAGTCATGTTCAGGATCAACCCCCATACGGTTGACCAAGGCTTGTTGTGCTTTTTCAGCCTTTTGTACTTCGGTCAGTTTGGTTCGAGTTGCTGTAGTTTTCTTATCCGCAGTTTTACCTGAACCACCCGTCGGCAAGTCACGCACATGACCTACAGAGGATTTTACAATGTAATTTGGGCCTAAATATTTGTTGATTGTTTTCGCTTTTGCAGGCGACTCCACAATCACTAAGGCACGTTTATTCCCAGCATCAGAAGATTTTGCTGTTGTGCTTTTGGATGTGGATCGAGGAGCATTCGCCATAGTTAACCGTTTTTCCTATTTCAGTGAATCTAAAAATTAAAGTTCAGCCAAAGAATGTAAATATGCTTTGATGTCTTCCAATTGGGCTGCTAATAAGTCAGCTTCTTCGTCCCAATAGATTCCTACACAGTTTGCCTGCATATCAATAGCATAAATGCCCTTTAATGCAATGGGAAAATTATTAAATTTTTCATCACCATGCACCACCTTGAGCTGCTGATCTTCAACACGGGCACGCATCAGCGGCAAACGTGCATCTGGAATCAGGACACTATAATAAGCAACCATACTGGCACGATTTGAAGATGCCAACGGAATTTTAGTCCAATCTGGTGCTGCCACTAAGCGTGGGTGTAATCCCATTTTTCGTGCTTTTTCACGCATTAAGCCCAATGCTTTTTCTCGAGGGCTAACGCGGAGTCCCAAAATTGACCCGAGCACAAACACAATAATGACAACAGCAACCCAAATTCCTGTATTTTCCATAGCAAAACCTTTTTTGTCTTTTATTAGAGTTGCATAAGCACAATATAAAACGCAAGTTGGAACGATGAAATTAATTTAGGAACATTTCATGACTATATAAGACTTCATGTCCATTCCAGTAAATATAACCTTTTTCAATCAACTCTTTGAGTAACAAACGCACATCTGCTTTAGGAAACATTTGCTCTAATAAATCACGTAAGGCATAGATGTCTTTCGGCTTATCATTTTTCAATTCGCGTAACTTTTTCGCGACTTCAAGCTGTACAGGATCTATTTTTCCAAAATCTTTAAACAAAGCATCTTGTGCTTGTTGCACGTCTGGTACTGAAGATGCCAATTCGGCTGAACTCTGTAACAGTTCTACCGCTTGCGCTAAATTACTTGAGCTCACCAACGCTGCTTGATCTTGTTCAAGATGTAACAGTGCCCATTGCTTTAATACTTTTTTACGAAAATTAATCTGCTCATCATAACGTTTCACAATTTTCAGATTAATCAACATGCCCACCAAGTGCTGTGCTTTTTCAGGCACCACTTGCAAGATATTCATAACCGAGTTTTTTAGTGAATCGATGGTATTGGGTTTACCTGGCATTTTCGCCAAAGCATCGCAGTATTGCTTGACCATTTTTAAGTACGGTTTACTTTGAATGACATCCAAACTTGGAATTTTGTATTTGGGTTTGCTTATTTCAGCCGCATCTTGAATTTGAATCAAGCTACAAGTCAGTGCCGAACCACGCATCAACTCGATTAAAACAGCACTGGTTTTTGCTGCTGAAATCACTTCAACATGCGTATCGGGTTCGAGTAAAGCCATTAACTGTCCAACGACCACCGCATATTCAAACTCTTTCTCTTTGGCTTGAGCAGTTTCTAAAATCACCACTTGCCCTGTATTGACCCACATTGCAAATTCAGTCAGATCTTCCAACGTATATGCAAACTGTCCGTTGCAATTAAACAAATACAAGGTCGGATAATGCTGCACCAGATCGCGTAGCATCTTTGCCGTTGGCATATTATTTTCTAGATCGAACAAAACCGCTTTAGCAGACATAAATACAGAATCATGAGAGATAAGCAAAGAGCGTGCATTAGAACGGGAAGCGGGCAAAAGGTCAAGCCTTGCCCTCGTTCCCTTGTTTGAAATGCATAGGATTAAGCCATACCGCTCAAAGCTTCAAACTAGATCAATAGTGTGGTGGTATATTGCTGAAAGGATCAAAAGCTTCGATCCCTTCAGATAAATCGGCAGATTCCACACGTTGATAAAGAAACTGCATTTGTTTTTTTAAATCAGCAATTTCGGCATGTTGGCGAATCACTTGTTCATTGAGTTGTTCAACTAAATCATCTAAAAATGCAATTCGGACTTGCAAATCTTCAATGGGTGCGGACAATGACGCCTGATTATCTAGATTTTGTTGCTTAGTCATTCAAAGTCCTCATTTGAGATTTCAGGAAACATTATGGCCTATATTACTTTAAGGGATGTCCAGCTTGCATTCGGTGGACCTGCCCTACTCGATGGCGCGAATTTTAACCTAGAACGCGGCGAACGGGTGTGTTTGATTGGCCGTAATGGTGAAGGTAAGTCTACGCTACTTAAACTAATTGAAGGTACTTTATTGCCAGATTCTGGCGAAGTTGCTATTCAAAATGGCTTAACGGTGTCCATGTTGGCACAAGACGTCCCTATGGATTCTGGCAAAGTCGCAGACATTGTGGCAGACGGCGCAGGTGAAGCTGCCACTGTACTTAAAGCATACCACGAAGCATGTGATGCCTGCATCTTAGGTGATATGGAAGCATGCGATCGCATGGGCAATTTACAGCATAAATTGGATCAACTCGATGGCTGGGCTTTAGAAAATAAAGTCAATTCCATTTTAAGTAAGATGGGATTAGACCCAAATGCCGATTTGGCCGATTTATCGGGTGGACGTAAGCGTCGTGTGCTGTTAGCACGTGCCTTACTGACTCAACCAGACGTCCTGTTACTGGACGAACCGACCAACCATTTGGATGTAGAAAGCATTGAATGGTTAGAAAAATTTTTACTCGATCAAAACAATTTAACCCTCTTGTTTATCTCGCATGACCGTTCATTTGTGGACAGTATTGCCACCCGTATTGTGGAGCTTGATCGTGGGACTTTACGTAGCTACGAAGGTAACTATTCGCGCTACTTAGACCTCAAAGCACAACAAATGGAAGCCGAAGAAAAACAAAATGCGTTGTTCGATAAACGATTAGCTGAAGAAGAAGTATGGATTCGCCAAGGGATTAAAGCCCGTCGTACCCGTAATGAAGGTCGTGTCCGCGCCTTAAAAGCGCTGCGTGAAGAATCCAAAGCACGTCGCTTCCAGCAAGGCAAAGTCAGCATGGCCACCCAAGATGCCAATCGTTCTGGGAAATTGGTGTTTGACATTGAACACCTCAGTGTTTCTTACGGTGATAACCTACTGATCAAGGATTTCTCTGCGTTGGTGATGCGTGGCGACCGCATTGGTTTAGTTGGGGATAACGGTGTTGGAAAAACCACCTTAATTAAAGCCATTTTAGGTCAAATTGAACATGGCGGTTCAGTCAAAACAGGCACACAGCTTGAGATTGCCTATTTTGACCAATTGCGTAATGCGCTTGACCTTGAAAAAACCGTGATGGCCAATGTGTCAGAAGGCTCTGACTTTGTCGATGTAAATGGTAACCGTCGTCATATCTACAGCTACTTACAAGACTTCCTATTTTCGCCAGAACGCGCGCGTACGCCAGTCAAAGCACTTTCTGGTGGTGAAAGGAACCGCATTCTGTTAGCCAAGTTGTTACTCAAACCATCCAATTTAATCGTGATGGATGAGCCAACCAATGACTTAGATATGGTGACTTTAGAACTGCTGGAAGAGATGCTATCTGATTATAAAGGCACCTTACTGCTCATCTCGCATGACCGTGCCTTTATGGACAACGTAGTCACTTCAACTTGGGTGTTTGATGGCAAAGGCAATATTGATGAGTACATTGGTGGTTATCAGGATTACCTAGAACAACGTCCAGATCAGAAAGTGGTTGATCAAAAAAGTGATGTGAAAAAGGCACAAGCCAAAGCTGAAGCGGCTGCCGCAGCAACGCCTGCGCCGAAAAAGGTAAAGCTGAGCTATAAAGATCAACGAGAACTCGATAGCTTACCTGCGGAAATTGAAGCTCTGGAAGCTGAACAAACTCAACTTTCAGACAAGTTGGCAGATGGTTCTTGGTTTGTTTCAAATGCCGATGCCGCGACTCAAGCGTCACAGCGTCTGGCTGAAATTGAAGAACAGTTACTTGAAAAATTGGAACGTTGGGATAGATTAGAAAACCTCAGCAAAGGCAACTAATTTAATGCTCAATAACCCGATTGGCTGAGTCATTTAACCAATCGGGTTTTTTATTGTTTAATTCAAATCGTACAAATAGCTAAAGTTATATGACAAACAAACCAATCAGTCGGTTATTTCTGCCACAATTTACGCATAGGTCGTAGCAACCACTGTGATAATTGGCGGATCGTCTGATCAAAAATCCGTTGTTGTAGCAACCAACAAGTCAAAATTGACAACACCACACAAATCAATATTTCCACTGCCACAGGCAACTTGAGCTGAATCATTCGGGCTAGCCAAATCACCACAAAACCATGTAACAAATACACAGGCAAAGTGTTTTGCCCCAAGCGCATAAAGCGAGTTCCCAAATGCTGAAATAACGCCAGAAGCGTGAGTACACCCCAACTTGATAGCAATAAACACGCTATACGAGTCAAACTTCCTTGCCAGATATCCACTTTGAGCTGAGCATAACTCAAACTGCCATACCACCAGAATTGACTTAAATTCGTCCAATACAGAACAAGCATGATAAAACCAAGACTTAGGCTTGCCCAGAGTACCGCGTGATTCTGCTGTTGTAACTTTTGCATGATGGGCTGACCATAACGATACCCCAACACAAAAAAAGGCAAGAAGACACAAATTCTGCCAATGGAATAGGCATAGTTATTCCATGGCGAAAAACCAATGCCTAAAGCAATCAGCACCGCGAGTACAAGGGCAAAACGGTTTGCATGGAACACATGCATAAATAACGTCCAAGCCATCATCCCCATGAGATACCACATCAGCCAATACGGACGTTCAAACAAACTCCAATGCCATTGCCCAGACATAACTGCATCCGATACCAAATACAACAGTTGAAAAGGCACATAAAGCGCAATAAAAAAGAGGAGGTTTTTGAGCCAGTTTTTATCTTTATACAACATGCCAGAAATAAAAATAAAAGCAGGCATATGTATGGCATAAATGGTTTCGAGCAGTAACTGATTGCTCGCTTGTGACCAACCGATCATGCGCTCCAGAAAATGCCCTAACACCACCAGAAAAATTAAACCTGCTTTGGCAGTATCAATCGCGTCATTTCTCATCTATACATGCAATCAATTTGAAATATGTTGCTAGTCTAACATCTGTATTTCAAGTTACTTCATATCCATCATGCTGAATCATCGGGATAAAATGAATCCCCTTTTGTTCAGTCGCATAACCAGAGATGACCAAGCCAAATTTCAAGAGCATAGTTCAGTAAAAAGTACGCGTGCCCTATCCCATTTTTCACCTCATTCATTAAAAATCTAAAACTAGAAAAGATTAACTTGATAATCTTAATGACAATTCAACAGGCTAAATTACCCATTGGCAGCACAAACCAGATTTATCAACATCGATATGCTATACCTATCAACATAAGAATAACTGAGCCTTTTATCATGTTAGATTTGTCACAAATTTTCGCATTTGCTTTGGTGAGCCTAGCAATGGTCCTCACCCCTGGCCCGAATATGATTTACCTGATTTCACGTTCAATTTCTCAAGGAAAAACAGCAGGTTTCATTTCTTTAGGCGGTATCGCTCTGGGCTTTGTCTTGTATATGCTTTGCGCTTCTTTCGGGATCACAGCGCTCGTTGTCGCAGTTCCATATGCTTATGACACGATTCGTATTGTAGGGGCTGTCTATTTACTCTGGTTGGCATGGAAAGCTTTACGCCCCAATGCAGCTCCTATTTTTAGTGTCAAAGATTTATCGATCGATTCACCGTTAAAATTATTTTTAATGGGCTTTTTGACCAGTTTACTTAATCCTAAAATTGCGATTATGTATTTGTCGTTATTGCCACAGTTTATTCACCCACAACAAGGCAGTGTTTTAGCGCAGTCTATTCAACTCGGTACAATCCAAATTTTTGTCAGCGTTTCAGTAAATGCAGTTATTGTTTTTTCTGCAGGTAGCATTGCACTTTTTCTACAGCAAAAACCACTTTGGGCAAATGTACAGCGTTGGCTCATGGGCACAGTTCTCGCTGGGCTTGCAGTACGCATTCTTCTGGAAAGTCGTCGTTAAACTGTCATATCAAAACCAGCAGATGGTGACAGGCAACGTTCATCCTCATTTTTAGCGTGGATAACCTTGACCAAATCAGTTCATGCTACACTTTGCACAGTCTTCACTTTTTCAAACTAATTATATCGTTATGAGCCAAGCACAGACCTATACACCTGGTGAATTTCAATGGTCATTCCTCCATCCTAAATATTGGGGAATTTGGCTTGGCATCGTTTTATTAATGATACTGGCAATTTTGCCGTGGGCAATTCAATATCGCTTAGCCACTTTTCTAGGAAATTTAGCATTTAATAAACTGAAATCCCGCCGTAAAACTACGCTGCGCAATTTAGAAGTCTGTTTTCCAGAATGGAGTCCAGAACAAGTCCAAGACAATGCTCGTCAGGTCTTTGTTGATCAAATGCTCGGCGTGTTTGAAACCCTGAATGCTTGGTACTGCCCACAATGGTTTAAAAATCGAGTCACTATTGAAGGTTTGGAACATATCCAAACCGCGCAAGCGGCAGGTAAAGGCGTCTTACTGCTCGGCACACACTCGACCTTACTCGATGCGGGTGGTTATTTATGCGCACAATATTTTGAACCCGATGTGGTGTATCGTCCACAAAATAACCCTTTGTTAGACATGCTGATTTATCGTTGTCGTACCACGATTTACGCCAATCAAATTGACCATGATGATATGCGCGGCCTGATTCGTAATTTAAAAAATGGACATGCCATTTGGTATAGTCCAGACCAAGATTTCGGTTTAAAACAAGGGGTGATGGCGCCCTTTTTTGGGGTGCCTGCCGCAACTGTTACGGCACATCGACGTCTATTAAAAATTTCTAAAGCTGTTGCTGTTCCCCTGTATTTTTATCGCCACGGTGATGTGGCAAATCCAAAGTATCATCTGTTAATTGAACCAGTGGTAGACAACCTCCCCAGTGAAGATGAAGTAGATGATGCAGCTCGGGTAAATCAAATTATTGAACGACAGCTTCGAATTGCACCGACTCAATACATGTGGTTTCACCGTCGCTTTAAAACCCGCCCAGAAGGGTATGAAAAAATTTATTGATCAACTGTATTGGGGAGAAAGTACAATTTCATCCTCGCTATTTTGATTGACACATTGGCTTGAACGGCACAACAGGACAAAAAGGATAAACTCAATGAAGGTGATGCAGCTTCTTCCTGAACTGAATAGCGGTGGTGTTGAACGTGGCACACTCGAAATTGCCAAAGCGCTGATTAGTCAGGGGCATGAGTCATTGGTAGTTTCCAATGGTGGTCGGATGGTGGCGCAACTCGAAGCCGAAGGCTCTACCCATTTAACCTTGCCCATTCACAAGAAATCATTGTCCAGTCTGTGGCAAATTCGCCCATTACGTCAACTCATTCAGCAGCATCGTCCAGACATTGTGCATGTCCGCTCACGCGTTCCTGCATGGTTGACTCATTTTGCCTTAAAAGGGATTCCTGCAACTGATCGCCCGCACTTGATAAGTACCGTACATGGTTTCTATTCGATTAATCGTTATAGTGCAATTATGACGCAAGCGGAAAAAGTCATTGCGGTTTCGGACAGTGTGGTGCAATACATCACCGAACATTATAAAAATTGCCCTCCGCAAGATATCGTGCGTATTTACCGTGGTATAGATCCCAAAGCATTCCCCCATGGATATCAACCGTCAGTACAGTGGATTCAACACACCTTAAAAGACTATCCACAACTCGAACATAAGTTCCTCTTGTGCTTACCAGGTCGAATCACGCGTCTGAAAGGACATGAAACATTAATTGAATTAGTCCAGCAACTACATACGCAATTCCCCTACTTGCATGCCATTGTGGTCGGGGGTGCTGATCCGAAAAAAGCCGCTTATTTGGATGAACTGCAACGCAACATTCAAAGCAAAGGCTTAGAACATCAGATTACCTTCGTCGGTCACCGCTCTGATATTCGTGAATGGCTCGCCTACAGCGATGTGGTCTTGTCTTTATCAAATCAGGCAGAAACCTTTGGACGTACCGCCTTAGAAGCCTTGTCCGTGGGTACACCTGTGATAGGTTGGAAAAGAGGTGGGGTTGCTGAAATTTTATCTTCAGTTTATGCGCAAGGACTCATCCCTGTTGATGATCAAGCTGAACTTATTCGTGTCGTCCAACATCATATTGAACAGCCTCAACACGTGGCTCCTGTCACGCAATTTAGCTTACAAGACATGTGTGATCAGACTTTAGCACTTTATCAACGTATATTAGAGTCGTCATAATTTTTAAATAAATTTCAGGTATCTTAAAACACATAACCCGAGTTCTGCTTCCTGCAAAACTCGGGCATATGAGGTTGTGCTTTCAATCATAATTCTTGTTTTAGTGTTTGGTCGTCCTAACCAGCCATCATTTCCGTGATGATTTTCCTTCAGCGTCGTCTTCCTTAGTGGGATGTTCCGTTCCCTGTTCCTTGTGCTGATGAAATAAGAATAAAAGAATTCTTATCGTTCGACCATTCGTCAGAGACCGAAACCTTTGTAAGCAATTTCGTACACAATTTCTCATGCAATTTGTTTACTGCTTCTCGTTTTTATAATCCTGTGCAATTTCATCCGTTACTATTTTTTCTTCTCGCTCCGCTTTTTCAATCCCTTCTTGTATGGCAATCTGAGCTTCTTGCTCATCTGCATCCGTTTGCTCCAATTCCTCTTGCTGTTGCTCAAATAGACGTCCCGTTTGTAATTTGACATAGATTGGAAAGTGATCTGAACCGATATGCGGTAAACGCTGCATTTGAATGAGGGCAAAATCGGTACTGTGAAACACATGGTCGAGAGACCAGCGTAGAAAAGGATAATCGGCATGAAAAGTATTCACATAATGCCGCCCAACTCGCGGGTCGAGTAAGCCACTGATCCGTTGAAATAGACGCGTCGTTCGTGACCAAGCCACATCATTCAAATCCCCCATGACAATACAGCTTTGATCCAGCTCTTTGATTTGATCACCGATAATCAACAATTCAGCATCTCTTAACGTTGAATCCTTGGCTTCAGTCGGACTAGGCGGTTTCGGATGTAGACAGTACAACTGCACAGGCTGCCCTGAAAGCAACAGCACCGTAGTATGAATGGAAGGAATTTCATCACTTAAAATAAATTTCACTTCTGTATCGATGAGTTTCAGTCGACTATACAAATGCATGCCATACAAATTATCCAACGGAATCGGGACACAATAAGGATAATCCGTCTCAAGCACCTGTAATGCCTGTTGCCAACACTGATCTGTTTCTAAGGTCAAAACCAGATCGGGCTTAAATTTGCTAATTTGTTCAATTAATAAGTGATATTGTGTATTGGGTGTGAGTACATTCGAAACCAGTAATGAAATCTGCCGCTCGGGCTGCAATTGCTCGTGAGAAACAGTCTGAACCTGTTTTTTCCACACGAAGGTATAAGGTAAAACCATTTTTAACTGATATGCCAAGGCTGCGATTAACACGACGAAAATCAATTCACGTTGTAAATCCCAAGGATTAGGCCAAAAGATCAGTAAAATAAAGGCCAGAAGCCCAAGTGCTAAAATTTGTAGTCGTGGAAAATCGGCTCCGCGAATCCACCATTCATCACGCGGAATCAATGACCAAAACGTCAGAATCACCACAACAGCCGCCAAGATTTCCACCCAAATCATATTGTTTTTCTCAATCTATTCCGTTTGGTAAACTAAATCTGGACTAACTTTATCAATTCTGTATGTATCATAAACAAGTTATTTCGTTCAATTATAGTGATGTTTTACTTATGTAGTACTTGCAGTTGTGGTCGCTTTTGATACACTCAAACCCCTTTTAAATTTTTAACGCACCGAGGCAAAATGACATGAAAGTAGGTCTGGTCGGTTGGCGCGGGATGGTTGGTTCTGTCCTTATGCAACGTATGGTTGAAGAGAATGACTTTGCTCACTTTGAGCCATTCTATTTTTCTACCAGTAATGCAGGTGGTGAAGCCCCTGCATTTGGTGGTAAGACTGCCCCAGCACTTATGGATGCGACAGACATTAACAGTCTGAAGCAAATGGATGTCATTATTACCTGTCAAGGTGGCGACTATACCTCTGAAGTCTTTCCAAAGTTAAAAGCTGAAGGCTGGAAAGGCTATTGGATTGATGCAGCTTCTACCCTGCGTATGGAAGATGAAGCCATCATCGTGCTTGACCCTGTCAACATGAACGTGATTAAAGATGGTTTAGTGAATGGCACTAAAACATTTGTCGGCGGTAACTGTACCGTTTCACTGATGCTGATGGGCTTAGGTGGTTTATTCCAAAATAACCTTGTGGAATGGGCAACCTCAATGACCTATCAAGCGGCTTCAGGTGCAGGCGCGCAAAATATGCGTGAACTGATCTCTGGTATGGGCTATTTGTACAACAACACCAAAGATTTATTAGATGACCCACGCTCTCCAATTTTAGACATCGACTCTAAAATTGCTGAATTACAACGTGGTGAAGGTTTCCCTTCTGCAAACTTTGGCGTACCGTTAGCGGGTTCCCTCATTCCGTATATCGATAAACAGCTTGAAAGCGGTCAATCGAAAGAAGAATGGAAAGGTCAAGTTGAAACCAACAAAATCTTAGGCAACCAGCAGATTGTTCCAATTGATGGCCACTGCGTCCGTATTGGTGCCATGCGTTGTCACTCACAAGCACTTACGTTGAAATTGAAAAAAGACGTGCCGCTAGATGAGATTGAAGACATGTTACGTAGCGCGAACCAATGGGCGAAAGTCGTTCCAAATACGCGTGAAGCTTCAATGACTGATCTGACTCCTGTTGCAGTAACAGGCACACTTAGCGTTCCTGTAGGCCGTTTACGTAAACTGAATATGGGTAAAGAGTACCTCGGTGCATTCACTGTGGGTGATCAACTGTTGTGGGGTGCTGCTGAACCACTACGCCGTATGCTACGTATTCTAATTGATTTTAAAAATGCATAAGCATTTTTAAATTTTCAAAAAAAGCCGATCAATTATGATCGGCTTTTTATGTAACTAGAATGTTATCCATTTACAATTCCTCAACATCTCGGTAATGTATAATTCTCTCGTTGCGATATATGACCAGAGTCAAAACTAAGATGACTGTATATAACAAATTAAAAATTGCTATTCTCGCCATTATTGCATCGCAAAATCTTCACGCGATTAGTATTGATCCATTACAGATCCAGTCTGCGCCTGGAGAATTACTCTACGCAGAAATTCCATTTCATCATGCAAAAACCGATGAGCCTGTTCAAGTCAGTTTGGCGACACCAGAAGATATCAATACCTTAGGTGTTGTTCATCAACCCCCAGGTCATCTGAATTTCTTTTCTCGACAAAACAGTTCAGGTGAGGGCGTCATTACCATCACGTCATCTCGTCCATTGACGGAATCTGAGCTGAATATCGTGGTGCGTATTCAGGAAGGTAATGCGGTACATTTACGCCATATTCGTACACCGATCCAACGTACCACTGCACCTAAGCCGATGTTTAGTGCCAAAGCCAATGAAAAAGTGCTTAGTCCAATCATGATTGTGAGTGAAAAGGATATTGCGCTTAACTTACCGACCAGTGCTCAACTTCAGCCTACTGAAGCAGCACAACTGAATCCAATGTCCAATTCAGTTGATTCACTAAAACTAAAAACAATACAACCGCCAAAGTTGGCAACAGTGACTGACTCAAATGAAGCGCCTATCGTCGTTTCTAGTTTAAATACCGCGAGTACACCAGCAGCACAGGCCAAAGTGCTTACCGAAACTCAGACTGACTCAGCAAAGCCAACGACAAGCGTTGCCAAAAATACCTCCAATACGGCAAATCTAACCCCTAAACAGTCATCTGCCCCGCAAGTACAGCAGTATCAGAAACGTGCGGAAACAGAGAAAGTTTCTGCTGCATCGGCTCAAGCAACAACTTCAACACCCAAATTACCAACTGAACCAAAGCCAGCAACCATCAAGCCTGCTCCTACTGCGGCAGTAGCTGACGTGAAAAAAGTTCAGCCTAATCAGCATACCGTACAAAACAATGAATCGCTTTGGGCAATTGCACAACGGGTTGCCACTGAGCAAAATCGTCCAATTGGTGAAGTGATGCAGCAAATTAAAACCCAAAACTCGCATGCATTTATTCGGGGTGATATCAATCGATTACGTCGTGGGGTGACTTTAAACTTACAAACCAATACCGCCAATAAATCCCAACAAAAAATTGTGGCTCCACCCAACACAGTGGCAAAACAATCTGGAAAAGCAAAATATCGCCTGAATCAAGCCGAAATGAGCTTAGTGGCAGAAAAGAACCCCGAAACCACCAATGGAACAGCAAAGCAGAAAGCTAAGAATGAGCAAATATCAAATGAATTGTCATTAAAAGTTATGACATCTCGGGAAAAAACCGTTAAATTACAGAGAAACGTAACTCAGCTGGAATTGGCACTACGTCAAAAGGACCAAAGAATTCAATTATTAAATGCTCGTCTTGCACAATTGCAACAACAGTTGAAAGCACAACAAGCACAGAAAAAGCCAAACAGCTAAATTGTTATATAATTTTGATATTAGAATCAATGAATTAAACATACATTTGATTCGTAAGGGGTAAAACATGCTGATTTATGTGATTCCGTTTATACTTTTGTTAGTCGTGGCAATTGTTTTAAAAAAACGAGAAGCTAGTAAAGAAGCCGATACGGCACCAAAAAAAACGACTGCGGCTCGTAATAAAGCCAAAACTCCTGTAAATAAACGGAAAACCCCACAAAAAACCCAAGTGGTGGAAGATCCAGTTATTGAAAAAAAACAGGAAACACCACTAAGTAACGAGTTACGCAGCCAAATTCAAGGGCAAATTCGTGATCGCAATTACTTTGCAGCAGAAGCACAAATTAATCAGGCACTGAATAAAGATAATTCCCAACATGAACTTTATTTATTGTTATTGGATATCCATCTAGAACAAAAAGATGAATTTGCGGTTAGCCAATTATTCAATCATTTACGCTCGCTTGAACTTGAAGAAACTCTGGCGCTAGCGGAACAGAAAAAAGCTGAACATGAAAAAGAGCATCTTTCATCGGTAGACACTATCGACTTTCAGCCGCAAACGCTTTCAAGCTATGCTGAACCAACCCCTGCGGCACAAAACGCACCAGATTTTGATGCACTCATTGAAAATAAAGTTACAACATCAAGTTCTTTTGATCTGTTGCAGGCGGAAACACCTAGTACCTCTCCTGTTGAAGAAAAGCCGTTAGAGTTTAAGTCTTTCAGTGTAAGCCCTGAAATCATTGAACCTACCATAGAACCAACACCAGAATCAGATGCTCCGTCTCTGAAATTTGATGATTTAGTTGAGCTGAAACCTCAAGTTGAAGAACCAGTTCAGGTACAAAAAGAAAGTGAATTAGCTGTTACTGAACTTAAAGATCTAGAATTTTCGTTTAATTTAGATCCTGCACCAACAACTGAAGCAGTCGTTGAAACTGTTACTGCACCGATAACAGAAAAATCTGAAGATCAGCCAGAATTCAAATTTTCGTTTGATCTTGAACAACCAAGTGCTGAAAAAGCAACGACGCAAGTCGAGGTGCAATCAGAAGTATCTACTATGTCTTTTGACTTAGAGTCACCAAAGACAGATCTTGCAACAGCACACTCGATTCCTCAAGACATGACGGAAACAACAGACTTTGCCACGTCTGCTGTACAAACAGATGTTCATCTACAAGATCCACTGGTGCAATCTTTTCCAGAACTTGGACAAATCAATGAAAGCACATTGAATTTAGATTTAGTACAACAGTATATTCAACTCGGCTCTTATGAAGCAGCTCGTCAACTGTTTGCTGAGAGTTCGAATAATTTTTCAGCGGAACAGCAGCAACGCGCGGAACAGTTACTGAATCAAATAGCATCTTAAGGCATTTCCCTCTACTATAAAGCAGTCATACATGACTGCTTTTTTTATGATGAAAAAAATTGCTTTGATTTATATGGGTGGGACCTTTGGCTGCGTGGGTGAACCCCTGAGCCCTATGCCTGCTGATGAGTTTCTACCTCAACTTAAGAAAGTCTTACCTCTGGATTTGACCGTTGAATGCATGATTGCACCTGTCATTAAAGACAGTAGCGCCTGCACACCTGCCGATTGGTTACAGTTAATACAATTTGTACAACAACTCCAATTACAACAGTTTCAGCATTTTGTGCTTATCCATGGCACAGATACCATGAGCTATGCCTGTGCCATCCTCTCTCGATTCCTAGGACAATCCGCGCATGTTGTGCTTACGGGTAGCCAATATCCTCTACTCAATATTCAGGGTACCAACACACGTGAATTTACCGATGCCATCGACAACCTAAGCTTTGCATTACATGCCGTTCAAACTCAACCCGTTGGCGTATATCTTGCCTTTCATCAGCAGTTATTTCATGGGCGCAGTGTTTTAAAACAACACACCACGGAACTGGATGCCTTTGCAGGTGTGAACAGCCAACACGAACTGCCTCAACCGAGTTCAGCATATCTGGTTCAAGCTGAAGATGTAATCAAAGCCAATCAATTCAATTGTCTAAATCTTATGATGCAACCCATTGCATTAGATCAGCAATTACAAAACATTAAGACTATTGCACAACATCCGCCTAGTTTTCTCATTTTACAAGGCTTTGGTACAGGCAATATCTCAGTCAATGCAGACTGTATCGAATGCTTTAAACAGCTACGTCAACAAGGTTGTATGGTTTTACTTACCACTCAGGTCAGCTTTGGTAAAACTGACCAACGCTATGCGATTAGTAGTTGGATTCAGGATGCAGGTGTAGTAGTGAGTGATTGCATCAGCCATGCAGACTTATATGCCAAAGCGCTGTTGATGTATCTCAAGCATGATTCTATTGATCAATGTTTCACCCATTGGCATGACTCGGTTTAATCAAAGGTAAATAGATCTATGCAACGTTTTGCCATTGGCATTGAATTTTCAGGCGCAGGATATCGTGGCTGGCAAACCCAACAAGCCGGGGTAATCAGTGTGCAAGAAACACTTGAAACTATCCTGAGTAAAGTTGCAGCCGAACCCATTGCACTACATGGCGCAGGTCGTACTGATGCAGGTGTACATGCAACCAATATGGTGGCTCATTTCGATACACATGCAATCAGACCTCTACGTGGCTGGTTAATGGGTGCCAATAGCCAACTACCTAAAGACATTGCCATCCAATGGATTAAGGAGATGGATCATGAATTTCATGCCCGTTTTAAGGCTCAAGCACGTCGTTATCGCTATGTGGTCTATAACCATCCACAACGCCCTGCTTTACTGCATAAACAAGTAACCCATGCACACTACACATTAGATGTAGAAAAAATGATTGCTGCTGCAAAAAAGTTTGAAGGTACACATAATTTTGAAAGCTTTCGTGCTGCGGCTTGTCAGTCCAATCAACCTGTGCGCCACGTGAGCCATTGTCGCTTAATTCGACATGGCGCATATTTGGTGCTGGATATTCAAGCCGATGGCTTCTTACACCATATGGTGCGTAATATTATGGGCTGTTTGCTGGAAATTGGACAAGGCATGTATGACATTGACCATATTGACCATATTTTCGCTGCACAAGATCGTAAAGCAGCGGGCGTAACAGCCCCACCCGATGGCTTATATTTTATTCATGCCGATTATCCAGCGCAATTTGATTTACCCAAAGTGCCTTTAGGTCCTCATTGGTTAAACATGCCAGATTAATGCTCTACATATAATAAAAAACCTCCACATGGGAGGTTTTTTAAATTTTAAACTAACGCTGTTTACGTTTTCGATATTCAACAGGTGTTTCATTGGTCCAGCGCTTAAATGCACGATAAAACGTACTCGGCTCTGAAAACCCGGTCAAATAAACAATCCGCTCTACACTTTCATTGGTATTCGCAAGCAGCCTTTTCGCTAAACGACAACGATAGTCCGATAGAATCTGTTGAAAACTGGTATTGGCTTCACTCAGTTGGGTACGTAAACGACGCGGTGTAATATTTAAATGTACAGCAACCGTTTCTAAAGTGGTTTCACCGCTTTCTAAGGTTGAACCAATCGCACGGCGTACCTCACCCACCAAATCATAGCGCGCTAGTTCTTGCAGTTTTTCAATTGCCAATTGTTCATGCAATTGCAATAACTCAGGTTCGGCCTGCCACAATGGATAAGCCAAAATCGCAGGATCAAAATAAAGCCGTGTTTCTTTTTGACCCAAGCTCACAGGACACTCAAAGACACGGAAATATTCGTCATCTGGTGCACCTTGAGAAAAGTTAAAGTCGATATACAGCGGCTGAAAACGTCCTTCCGTAATAAATTTAAAAAAGCGCAAGATCCCTGACATAGCACATTCAGAAAAATGTCGATTAATTAAATTTTCCGCCCACGGCTGCTCACCATTGGTCAAATAACAACGATCATCTTCAACAATCAAACGGGCATGAAAGGCATCGCTAATTAAACGCTGATAGGCCAAAGCACGCTTAAGACCTTCACCAAAATTTTCACTGCTAATAAATAAATGTTCAATCACCTGCCCACGATATAAAGGCAAATGCTCACCCAAATGCAAACCGATATCAGGGTCCTTACTGACATCTTCGGCTGCTGTCCAAAAAGCAAACTGCGCATTTAATGGGGTACGATCATTGGCCTGAACTTGATTTAAGGCGACCCCTGCTTTTGTTAAAATTTCTTCGGTTGGTAATCCTGAACGACGAATCGCCTGATAGCCCAATCGTAGTACAACCGATGCATCCGTTAGCTGACCCACGCAATGACCTTCCTTGTATGTGATTCATTTATACCTAAAACAATAAATTTAGATTAACTGCGATTGACCAAACTGACAACATCTATAGTCAAATTTTTCCGGATTTTTTTGAAACCGCCAGTTCGCTTAATTTACTGCCAGCTAACACGTTCTCAAGGGTTTGATTCTTGATTTTTTCTAAAAAATTGACTATAATTTGCCCCTTTCCAATTTGATCATCAGGTAGGCTATGGCCAATAAAGAGGAACTCATTGAGTTCGAAGGCGTTGTCACCGAAACGCTTCCTAATACGATGTTCCGTGTACGTTTAGAAAACGGTCACGAAGTGATTGCCCACATTTCTGGTAAAATGCGTAAACACTATATCCGCATTTTAACTGGCGACAGTGTGAAGGTAGAAATGACCCCTTATGACCTCACGAAAGGTCGTATCACTTATCGTGCACGCTAAGCTCTGATTAGTGAAAGCAAAAAAAGCCACATCATGTGGCTTTTTTTATATCGAGATCTTCTACACCTATTCACTTAAACGTGAGGTTTTACAGCCCACCGTTTGACATTCACGTAAACGTTCTTGTAACCAGTGGTTACGATCCTGAGTGGTGGTTAAACGACACTGCACATTGACAGTACTTTGTACATCATCGGTACACTCCGCATCGCGCTGACGAATCCATGCCAATTGTGACTTTTTCAACGTTTTTTGTTGTGCTGCATTCAGTTGTTTACGTAATTGTTGATAGTTCTTATTCAAATCGGCATCTGCACTGGCATAAATTTTATTGGTGCAGTAAATATCATCATAGGTGTTACGAGCATTGTCACAGTTATCTGCATAGCTGAAGGTTGCCATCGCCCCGCAGAGGAGAGCCAATATGATTTTGCGCATGAAATTGTCCAAATCGCTTTATTATATGGCCTATCTAAGCATATTTTGCTGAACTTGAACATTGCCCCTAGACAGACAAGGTTGTATCTTTTTTATCTCTGCGCTGTACTGCTCTAGACAGTAATTTGCTTTTGACCTTGCATCAAAAAATCACTACAACCCATCATTCTTCTCTATGAGTCAGACATCCTGCTGAACGAATAAGCCTGAATCGCTCGAGTCTGCACAAGCTCATTTACCGCGTGTTATGGGGAAATCTTCCCCCCATAAAAAAACGCAGCGATGGCTGCGTTTTTTACACGACAAAGAGATTATGCGAGTGCAGCAACTACAGCCTGCCCCATCTCCACTGTACCTACTTTATTCATTCCTTCCGACATGATATCGGCAGTACGTAGGCCCTGATCCAAAACTTGTCCTACCGCGTCTTCAATAGCCTGTGCAGCAGCCTCTTCACGGAAGGTATAACGCAACATCATGGCAACCGACAAAATGGTCGCCAATGGGTTCGCCACGTTCTGACCTGCGATATCTGGTGCCGAACCGTGACACGGCTCATACATGCCTTTACCATTTTCATCTAAAGAAGCTGATGGCAACATCCCAATTGAACCTGTCAACATGGCTGCTTCATCTGACAAAATATCGCCAAATAAGTTACCCGTTACAATCACATCAAACTGCTTAGGCGCACGCACCAACTGCATGGCTGCATTGTCGACATACATATGTGACAAATTAATTTCAGGATATTGCTCTTCTTTTAATGCGGTAACGGTTTGCTTCCAAAGCTCTGTCACTTCAAGGACGTTGGCTTTATCGACTGAACAGACTTTGCCACCACGCAAACCAGCTAACTCAAAAGCCACTTTCGCAATACGCTTAATTTCTGACTCTGAATAGACATCGGTGTTAAAGCCTTGCTTCTCGCCATTTTCCAATTCACGAATACCACGTGGCTGACCAAAGTAAATCCCGCCTGTTAATTCACGTACAATCAGAATATCCAAGCCCGCAACAATTTCAGGTTTTAAGCTCGATGCATCGGCCAATTGTGGGTAAAGAATCGCAGGACGTAAATTTGCAAATAAATTCAATTCACTACGAATTTTCAACAAGCCACGTTCTGGACGAATTGAGCGCTCAATGCTATCCCATTTAGGACCACCCACAGCACCTAACAAAATTGCATCGGCTTTTTTTGCCTGTTCCGCTGTCACTGCTGGGTACGGTTCACCATGTGCATCAATGGCTGCACCACCCAATAGGCCATGTTCCCATGTGAGACCTAAATTAAATTTTTCATTGACTCGATCGAGTACATGCTCTGCGGCCTTGACAATTTCAGGACCGATACCATCACCCGCCAAAATCAAAATTTGTTTAGACATGAGAACTTCCATTATTTCATCAGTACTAGGACTGTTTAGAGATTAAATTTTTTGCTCTACAAACTCACCTAACCCAGTTTGCGGGTCATACGGTCTGCAAAAGCGACGAATTGTTTTTTGTTCTTGCTGCAAATCTACGCACAGTGGGTCTGGAGCAGATGCATTCAATAAACTGATATGTTGTCGAGTTCGATCCCGATACATTTTAAAGGTATAGCTTTGTTTGGCTTTAAACGCATGAATCACATGCAAAGTTTCTGCTCGATCTGGTGAAATTGGATAAAATCGAATCACCAATTCTTGTTGTTTCGCAGGCGCAGATAAATACAATGCATTCGGCTGATTCAAGGTTTTGGCTTGTAAACGAACCAAACCTTTATCAATTGCTTCAGAATTTACTCGATGGGTTCGCGCATCGACAATAAAAATGTCGCCTAAACGCTCAAACTCACAATTATGTGTTCCAGAACAATAAATTAAAGCATTTGATGATGGGCTTTCGGCATATTCCACTTGCTTAATGCGAGCACTATCTACCCACTGACATGCGCTCAGTGTGCTGAACAACAATCCCGCAATAACACATTGACCGAAAACTTTCGTCATTTTGCTAGCCCAACCTTGCGTAATAAAGCATTTATCATGTTGATTATGCCCCGATGTTAGCAAGAGTTGGGCGGTGTTGTCATGACTAAATATGCAACCTTTAGCCTTGGATTTCTTGGAAAACCCAAGGTCGTGATTGTTTGGTTTTCGCTTCATAAGCACGGATATCATCTTGCACTTGTAAAGTTAAACCAATGTCATCTAAACCGTTCAATAAGCAGTGCTTACGAAATGGATCAACTTCAAATTTGAATGCTTCACCATTGGGTGTACGTACTTCTTGTGCAGCAAGATCAATCGTAAGTTGATAACCTTCTGTCGCAGCACATTCTTTGAAAAGTTGATCGACAATTTCTTCAGCCAAAATAACTGGCAACATGCCGTTTTTAAAACTGTTATTAAAGAAAATATCGGCATAACTTGGTGCAATCACGGTACGGAAACCGTATTCTTCCAATGCCCACGGTGCGTGTTCACGACTTGAACCACAACCAAAATTGGCACGCGAAATAAGAACCGATGCACCTTGATAACGCGGTTGATTTAAGATGAAATCTGGATTTTTGGGACGTTTAGAATTGTCCTGTCCTGGATAGCCTTCATCTAAATAACGTAATTCATCAAATAAGTTATCGCCAAATCCTGTGCGCTTAATTGATTTTAAAAACTGCTTTGGAATAATTAAGTCGGTATCGACATTGGCACGGTCTAATGGTGCAACAATACCTTGTTCAACGGTATAAGCTTTCATGTTTTGCTCCCCTTAGTCCAATTAGAATGTACGAACATCAACAAAATGACCTGCAATCGCCGCGGCGGCTGCCATTGCTGGACTCACCAAATGCGTGCGACCGCCATTGCCCTGACGACCTTCAAAGTTACGGTTTGAAGTCGAAGCACAATGTTCACCCGGCTGTAATTTATCGGCATTCATTGCCAAGCACATTGAGCAACCTGGTTCACGCCATTCAAAACCTGCATCAAGGAAAACTTGATCTAAACCTTCTTCTTCAGCCTGTTTTTTGACTAAACCAGAACCTGGAACCACCATGGCTTGCTTAATGCTTGCAGCTACTTTACGACCTTTCACCACTTCAGCCGCTGCACGAATGTCTTCAATTCGTGAATTGGTGCATGAACCAATAAATACACGATCCAATTGAATATCCGACAATGCTTGACCCGCTTCTAAGCCCATGTAGTTATAGGCACGTGTCCAGTCATTGCGCTGCACGTCATCTTTCGCTTGTGCCAAAGTCGGTACCGCTTGCGAAACTGGAATCACCATTTCTGGAGAAGTTCCCCAAGACACCTGTGGCTCAATCTCTTCGCCTTGTAATACCACGACGGTATCAAACTCAGCATCGGCATCAGAATGTAAAGTGTTCCAATACTCAACCGCCGCATCCCATTGTTCTGCTTTTGGTGCATAAGGACGGTCTTTCACATAGGCAATGGTTTTGTCATCAACAGCGACCATACCCACACGTGCACCCGCTTCAATCGCCATGTTACATACGGTCATACGGCCTTCAATGGACATATCACGGAACACTTGACCACCAAATTCAATCGCGTGACCCGTACCACCTGCTGTGCCAATTTTACCAATGATCGCTAACACCACATCTTTTGAGGTTACGCCCTGCCCTAAAGTACCGTCGACACGAACCAACATGTTCTTCATTTTTTTCTGAACCAAGCATTGGGTTGCCAATACATGTTCAACTTCTGAAGTGCCAATCCCGTGCGCCAAACAGCCAAAAGCACCATGAGTTGCCGTATGCGAATCACCACACACTACCGTCATACCTGGCAAAGTTAAACCTTGTTCTGGCCCAACGACATGTGCAATCCCTTGACGGATATCATTAATTTTAAATTCAACAATATTGAAGGCTTCACAGTTGTCATCCAAAGTTTGCACTTGAATACGTGAAGTATCATCTTCAATCCCTGCAATTCCTTGCTCACGCTCTTTCTTTGAAGTCGGTACGTTATGATCAGGAGTCGCGACATTCGCACTTAAACGCCAAGGTTGACGTCCAGCAAGTTGTAAACCTTCAAAAGCTTGCGGTGAAGTCACTTCATGCAATAAATGACGGTCGATATAAAGTAAGCACGAACCATCATCACGTTGTTTTACTAAGTGGTCATCCCACAATTTGTCATATAAGGTTTTGCCTGCCATGTCGACGCGCTCCATAGAACTGGGTAATTTCTTTACTTTAAGTGATTATAGCGCTGAAATAATATAAATCTAATTTATCATTTTTATAAATTTAAAAACTTTTTGGAATAATTTAAGCTCCCACTTACCATCTAATTATCCGATCAATTTAAAAAATATATTCGCTTTAACAAATCAAATGAAAATCATTATGATTTACTTATTCCCCACAGCTCAAGGCGCGACTTATGGCACATCTTTATCATTTTGTTCAACACAACCAACGCACTTTAAAGAAAACATTTAGTTATTACATTATGCATATAAGTGTCGCGATGTTGGTCGGATACTGTGTGACAGGTAGCCTGATCATGGCAATCACTTTAAGTTTACTCGAACCAACGGTTCAAGCATTTGCCTTTTTCTTCCACGAGAAAGTCTGGGATAAGCAAACAATAACCGCAACGCAACCTTAAGAATCCTGCGTGTGATCCAGTATGTCCTTGAGCTTGAGTTCCTCTTTGCACCCTCCCTCGGGTGCTTTTTTATTTGATTAATCCTTAAAGTTTCTAAATAATAGAATATATATAAAAAAACTTTATGGATCTCCACAATGAATTTGGCTGCCTTTGAAGCATTTGTAAAAGTCATGGAAACAGGTTCAATTTCTTTAGCGGCGGACCAACTGTTCATTACTCAACCTGCGGTAACCAAACGTATTCATAGCTTAGAAGATTATTTTGGGGTTAAATTATTTGAATCGGCAGGACGCGGTGTTCAAGCGACCCACGCTGCACATTCTTTATTACCGAAAGTTAAAAACTGGCTAAATGAACTCGGTGATATTCACCATACCCTGAGCCATGAACAAGGACAGGTACAAGGTAAACTCAAGATTGGCACCAGTCATCACATTGGTCTGCATCATCTGCCGCATCATTTACGCCATTATGTACAACAATTTCCACAAGTCACCTTAGATGTACATTTTGTCGACTCTGAACAAGCACACGAGCAAGTCCTTGCAGGTGATTTAGAACTGGCTTTTCTTACTTTACCTCCGCAAGGCGATCATCGACTCAATTATGTCACCATTTGGAATGATCCTCTGGTGTTCGTTGCAGCCCCCTTTCACCCTTTGGCTCAAAAGAAAAACCTGAAACTGGAAGATTTAATTGCCTATCCAAGTTTATTGCCCTCTGCCCAAACCTATACTAGTCAAATTACCTTAGCAGAATTTGAAAAACAGGGATTAAAGCCGAAAATTACCATGAGCAATAATCCACTAGAATCTATTCGGATGTTGGTTTCAATTGGTCTAGGCTGGTCAGTCTTACCACAAACCCTGCTCAATCAAGATTTACAGCAACTCGACATTCGTTTTGAAATGAATCGTCAATTGGGCATGGTTTGGCACCCTGGACGTACCCAGTCGAAAGCAGTACTAGAGCTGATTGAAATGATGAAATAACAGAGTGAGCCTTCAGCAATCGCACTGCCGTAGAAGGCTCAACAAGTTAGGTAACTGAATCTTCATGCAACGATTCATTCAACTGATCCACGACAATCGCCCATTCTCCATCGGACTGAATTTTTTCTTCTAAAAACTGACGTTGCGCTTCGCTCCAATAATCCGCCTGTACAATATGCGTCTGTGCATTCAGTTGATGGGTCACAATAAATAACGCAATTGCATCTTCACTCGCGTCTAAACCGAGCTGTTCAAATAAATGTGTCATTCTTGGTCGAACTTGATTCATGCTCATGTCCTTCAATTTTCTTATTTTCCCAATTAGCATATCAACTCAACAGCCTAAAAACTGTTAAATCTCTTTAATCTGTCCATGAAAAAGCATAGGCGGATTTCAATCCCCTATGCTTGTTCATCAAAATCTACTAAAAACGCTTTAGCTAATCGACCAATCTTGAATAGCCCAACCTTGTTCTTTGGCCAAAACTTCTAGACGATCATCTGGATTCACCGCAATCGCATGGTCTGCATATTCCAACAAAAAACGATCATTGATGGAGTCTGAATAAGCCCAAGACTCTTTAACTTCACGGCCCGCCAACCATAAATCTAAACGCGCTAATTTGCCTTTTTGGTAGCATGGAATATTAATCACTTTACCCGTGTATTTTCCATCAACCACTTCAGCATTGGTGGCAATAATTTCAGTAATACCAAATTCACGAAAAATCGGCGCAGTAATAAAATCTGAAGTGGCGGTAATTCCGACCAAGGCATGGCCTGCTTCACGATGCTTTTCAATAGCAGCGAAACCCTCAGGGCGCATTTGAGGACGAATCACTTTCTGCATGAACAATTCATGTAATTCGGTTAAATACTGGTTGTCATGCTGGGTCAAAAATTCAAATACAAATTCATTGTAGGCAATCGGGTCTAATTGCCCTGCCTTATAGTCTTCATAAAATTTGTCGTTCATTTGACGATGGCGGATGGGGTCGACCAGTCCTTCATTGACTAAAAACTCTCCCCAAGAATGATCTGAATCGGTATTCAGTAAGGTGTGATCGAGATCAAATAGCGCCAATTTCATGAAAATACTCGTAAAAACTGAAATTTAAGAAAAAAATTGTAAATCTATCTCCGCTAGTCGATAGAAATTCGTTAAGATCATAGCAATTTTAACATTTTAGCTTTGTTTTGGTTCGAGTTGGATAAAGAAATAACACTCCCCGAACGCGAAGCCACAATATTACACAAAATTTAGGTAGCCAAATGATCGACTCTGAAGGTTTCCGACCCAATGTCGGGATCATTTTGGCAAACGACTTTGGACAGGTTTTATGGGCAAAACGCATTGGACACAATGCTTGGCAATTTCCACAAGGAGGTATCCAATATGGAGAAACCCCCGAACAGGCACTTTATCGTGAGCTGAGAGAAGAAGTTGGCTTACTGCCCGAACACGTCGAAATTGTAGCGCAAACTAAAGGGTGGTTGCGCTACCGTTTGCCACATCGGTATATACGTACGGATTCAGACCCCGTATGTATAGGTCAAAAACAAAAGTGGTTTTTACTCAAGTTAACCGCTTCGGTACAGCATATTCAATTGAATTTGTCCGATCCACCCGAGTTCGACCAATGGCAATGGGTGAGCTATTGGTATCCATTAGGGCAGGTGGTGAATTTCAAGCGAGATGTCTACCGTAAAGCTATGGTGGAATTGTGCAATCAATTACCCATAAAAAAACCTTAAAAAAATGTATAAATATGCAGATTTTTTAAGACACTATTGCTATAAATAAAACTAATTTACATTTTTTTTGGGAGCAGACTCTATGTCAAACATGCAACTGGATACCCTTAGACGTATTGTGCAAGAAATCAATGCGTCCACCAGTATGCATGAATCACTCGATATTATGGTCAATCAGGTCGCTGAAGCGATGCATGTCGATGTCTGCTCGATCTATCTTTTAGATGAACGTAACCAACGTTATCTGCTCATGGCTTCTAAAGGGCTAAATCCTGAATCTGTCGGACATGTGTCCTTACACACAGGCGAAGGTTTGGTCGGTCTGGTGGGACAACGTGAAGAAATTGTCAATCTAGACGATGCACCCAAACATGAACGGTTTATGTATCTGCCAGAAACTGGGGAAGAAATTTATAACTCTTTCCTCGGTGTACCCGTCATGTACCGCCGCAAGGTGATGGGTGTGTTGGTGGTTCAAAATAAAGATAAACAAGATTTTAGTGAAGCGGCTGAATCCTTTCTTGTCACACTCTGTGCGCAGCTTTCAGGCGTAATCGCACACGCACATGCTGTTGGCAATATTGATGTGTTCCGTAAACCCAACAATTTACCTGCTTACAAAACCTTCCAAGGGGTGTCAGGTTCCGGAGGTATTGCCTTAGGTCGCGCTGTCATTTTATATCCTCCTGCTGACTTATCGGCAGTACCAGACCGCGAAGCTGATGACATTAGCGAAGAATTGGCTTTACTGGATAGTGCACTCAAGGCTGTTCGAGAAGAAATTCAATCACTCGACGATAAAATGCAAGATGCCTTGATGGCAGAAGAACGCGCATTGTTTAGCGTCTTCCTGCGTATGCTGGACGAAAATGCCCTACCAGCCGAAATTAAATCGGAAATCCGGGATGGTAATTGGGCACAAGGTGCCGTCCGTATTGTGATTGAGAACCATATTGCGCTATTTGCACAAATGGAAGATGACTATTTACGCGAACGCGTGGCCGACCTGAAAGATTTAGGTCGACGTATTTTGGCTTTTTTACAAGAAGCCGATTCTAGCCACCGTGAACTGACAGATGAAAGCATCCTGATTGGCGAAGAAATTTCAACTGCGGCATTGGTTGAACTGCCTGTCGACAAAATTGCAGCGATTGTGACCAGCGAAGGGGCAATGAATTCGCACATGGTCATTGTGGCACGTGCACTAGGAATTCCAACAGTGGTTGGGGTGACTGAACTGCCAATTAATACCCTTGATGATGCTGAGATGATTGTCGATGCACATCAAGGTCGGGTATTTATTAATCCACCACGTCGTTTACGTACTCGCTATAAAGAAATCCAAAAAGAAGAAGAGCAAATTGCCAAAGATCTCAAACAATATGAGACCAAAGATGCAATTACGCCTGATGGCGTTGCTGTGCCTCTTTATGTGAATACAGGTCTCATGATTGATGTCGTTCGTGGTGTACAACGTGGCGCCAAAGGTGTTGGTCTATATCGCTCTGAAATTCCATTTATGTTACGTGACCGCTTCCCCGGAGAAGAAGAACAACGTGCCATTTATCGTCAACAGCTCAGCCACTTTGCCAACAAGCCTGTGGTTATGCGTACCCTCGATATTGGTGCGGATAAAGATTTGCCTTATTTCTCGATTGAAGAAGAAAACTCTGCCTTGGGCTGGCGAGGTATTCGTTTTACCCTCGATCATCCCGAAATTTTTTCTTCACAAATTCGAGCGATGCTCAAAGCTAGCATTGGACTAAATAATCTGCATATTTTATTACCGATGGTGACCAGTGTCAGTGAAGTCGAAGAAGCCTTGTATTTACTCGATCGTGACTGGCAAGCGGTGCAAGAAGAAGAACAGGTTAAAATCAATAAGCCGAAAATTGGCATAATGGTTGAAGTACCGAGTGTGCTGCTACAAATTGAAGAGTTTGCAGAGTTGGTGGATTTCTTCTCAGTGGGTTCGAATGACTTAACCCAATATTTATTGGCGGTTGACCGTAATAATCCACGCGTTGCCAATGTCTACTCACACTTTCACCCTTCAATTTTAAGAGCGCTCACGCGTTTGGTTCAAGAGTGTCATAAGTACAATAAGCCCATCAGTATTTGTGGTGAAATGGCGGGTGATCCGCTCTCTGCCGTCCTGCTTATGGCAATGGGCTTTAATACGCTGTCGATGAGTTCAAGTAACATCTTGCGTGTACGTAAAGCGATTTGTCATGTTCCGATGTCTGATGCTCAAGAACAACTGGATCGTGTTTTAAAAATGAGTAATCCACTCATGATAAAAAGTTGGATGGAATATTATTTCAAAACGCATGGCTTAGCCGATATGGTGAAATCAAGTACTCGTATTGTGGGTGCTTAACACATCCATCATGCTGCACAGAATAGCAATAAAAAAGGGCGATAATCTTCGGAATATCGCCCTTGCTTATGTTTGCTATAACCTCGTTTTGCATTTTTCTTTCGATCTACAAAAACGTGGCTTTGGTTAACTTCATGCATGTGTTTTGCCACAAAGTTGTGAATTACGACTTTTGGCTCAGCTTTCTTCTTGGCCATTCTGTTCCACCTTTTAAATACAGATTTCAATTTTTCTACTTTTACAGCAGGAAAATAAGCATACGCCTTTTTGGCTATTTTACAAGCAGTTTTATGCCCATATTGATCGTCATCCTCGTCCCAAGTTCACAGCAAAAATACAGATTATTGTATGCAAATTTTGCCTAAATACCTGAATTTGAAGATGGGTATGTCAGCCATGCTGGCTTAAAGTTATAATAGAAGTTATTTCACAAATTGGTACACCCTTATGTCAAACCAAGAGGAGTTATTAAAGCTCGATAATCAACTTTGTTTTGCTTTATATTCGACTCATCTTGCGCTGAATCAGTACTATCGAAAATTATTACAGCCGCATGGAATTACCTATCCACAATATTTGGTCATGCTGATTTTATGGGAACAAGATCAGCTCACTGTGTCTGAGATTGGACAACGAATTTTTTTAGAATCTTCCACCCTCACTCCTTTATTAAAACGGCTGGAAAGTTTAGGTTTTATTGAACGCAAACGCTCAGTTGAAGATGAACGACGAGTACTGATTTCCTTGACTACCAACGGACAGGCTCTAAAACAAGCCGTAATGCCAATTCCTGAACAAATTCTGACAGCCATTCAATGTGCGCCAGACCAAGTCAGTCAGTTACGTGAAGAACTCAATCGCTTACGTGCTCAATTAAAAGAGCAATGATGCAGAAAATGGATCAAAATCAGATTGAAATGCCATAGCTGTACATTTTAAAATCAATGTATCGCATTCATGTCTCTACAACGCCAGACAGACTTTTCGGCATGACCAATACTGAAAATTTATTCATATCTGTGAACAATACAATTCAGTATCTGTACTTGATAATGTCTCAATGAGCCGACCTCTTCAGGAGAAGACCAACAGAATAAAGACCTCACCCAGTACATAACAAGACTGAGATTAAAAACAGTAAAATCATCTACGCAAGAGTAAACAATAACGATAGAACGGTCTTTCTTCACACAACGCTTGAGCTTGATCAGTGCAATATCAATGATAAAAAAGCAACTGTAAAAGGATGACAATCATGAGGAATCAAAACATTTAAGTTGTCCAGATATCCACAAGGAAAATTGAGTATGGATATATTTGATAGGGTTCCCTTACCTTCGCCAAATTTAACTGTGGGTGAGTTTTTGGTTAGGCAGACGCATATATGCTTAGACCCTGTCATGCCTCATTGGTTACAACAAAGACATTACAATACATTTACGCCCACGCAGAAGAGTGAAATTATACAATCTTATGGTGTTGGTGAGGTCATTGAGTCTCTAAATCCTCAATTTCCCGTAGGGGTTCAAGTGGTGGGGATTACAGGTTGGAATGAATATGTTTTAGGGCATTCTGAGATGTATATTATTGATTCGGCCCTCCCTGCGGAAGCCGTACTTTCTTTATTCTATTTTACAGGTCTTACTGCATATATCGGGTTAATCAAACTTGCCCAACCGAAAGCTGGGGAAACGCTCCTGATTGCCAATGCAGCAAGCACACTGGGTTCTTTACTGGGTCAACTCGCAAAAGCCAAAGGTCTAAGGGTCATCGGCTGTTCGGACTCCAGTAAAAAATGCCAATACTTAGTAAATGAATTGGGTTTTGATTCAGCCATTCATATGAGCAACAAACATTCTGCCACCCAATTAAGCCTTGCAGCACCAGATGGTATAGACATCTTCTTTGATAATAAAGATGAACCACAACAAAGACTAATTTATGCGCAAATGAATCAATCTGGACGTGTCATCGTATTAGACAAGCCATTCACACAGCACCCCACGTCTTACCATTCAGCAAATTTAGAGGGTATTCAGCACAGGTACTTAAGTATTCGGGGGACAATGCTCTGCCCCTATCTCGAATTTATGAATGAATCGAATCGAGTAATCGCTGAATATTTAGCTCAAGGGAAAATGACTTATCAAGCACATCTGATTGAGGGTTTTGACCATTTGCCTGAAGCTTTAATTCATTACTTCAATGAAGAGGCCATGGGAACCTTGATTGTAAAGTTCTAGTTCTACGACCCAGTTTTCATGCTTCAAGTTTAGAAACTTGATTGTTCAAAATTATGCGACATCACACATAAAAAAAGCCCAACATCCTGTCGGGCCTTTTCCATATTTGTTGCTCGGTATAACTTCCTGTTGCACCAAAACGATCCTTGCTTTAGAACATTTCAATCCTTGAATGTTCTGGAACATCCTGTTCCTGAATGAAATGCATGATAGGTGATTTCAAAAAAATTGCCTATACGCAAAGTCCATCATTCATTGTACGCTTTGGCTTACACGATTGATTAAAAAATCATCTAATTTATGGTATTTTGTTCAAAAAACAATATTTTATACCGCTAAGACTCGAGCCAATATTTTCTCGACATTTTGCTGTTGTACTTTAAGTATCCCCACAACACGACCATGGAACGCCTGATAACGGGATTGAATAAATGCATCTGCAATGAATGCAGGGGCATATTGTTGTAATAAACTAGCTTGTGCCAAAATCACCAACCGACTGACTAAGCTTCGTGCCATAAACTGGCGTTGCTCAGGCGCTTGCTGAAATAACTGTAGCAATTGTTGCAGTTCTGCTTGTAATAATGGCTGTTGCTGGGCTACATCGGCAAAAGACTGCAACAATACCTGCATGGATTCTGGCTCTCGTTGAATCGCACGAAGCACATCTAAACACATCACATTACCTGAACCTTCCCAAATGGTATTCACAGGCACTTCTTTAAAAATTCTCGCCATAATCCCTGCATCAACATAACCGTTACCCCCAAAGACTTCCATCATTTCGCCTGTTAGCTCCACCGCGCGTTTACAAATCCAGAACTTCGACGCTGGGGTCATAATGCGTTTCCATGCCACAGATAAAACATCTTCTTGCTCATAGCAATGTGCCAAATGGAAGCTGAGTTGTACTGCGGCTTCGGTTTCCAAAGCCAAATCCACCAAAACGGCTTGCATCAGCGGTTGTTCAGACAAATGTTTTCCAAAAGCCTTACGCTGTCGGGTATAAGCAAGGCATTGCACTAAAGCTTGTCGCAGCATAGCGCTGCTACCTACCGAACAAGTGAGTCGGGTGTAATTTGCCATTTCAATAATGGTGGGAATACCGCGTCCTACTTCTCCAATCATAATGCCCCAAGCCTCTTTAAATTCGACTTCGGAACTGGAATTACTGCGGTTCCCTACTTTTTCTTTTAGGCGTTGAATCTGTACGGTATTTTTACTGCCATCTTCTAGCCAACGCGGTACAAAGAAACAGGCCAAACCATCCTGCTCGGTTTGTGCCACCACCAAATGTGCATCACACATGGGGGCAGAGAAAAACCACTTATGCCCTGTGAGCAAATAAGCTTGACCACGCCCCGACTCTGCGACTGGTACAGCAATGGTTTCATTGGCACGCACATCTGAACCACCCTGCTTTTCGGTCATGCCCATACCCAACCAAATTGATTTTTTCTGACTGATTGGCACATCACGCGCATCGTATTCGGTTGATAATAACTTAGTGCCGATTTTTTCCCATAGTTCAGGCTCACGTTGCAGCAATGGAATACTGCCGAGTGTCATCGCGGTGGGACATAAGCTGCCGCATTCGACTTGTCCACTCAAATAAAAGCGTGCTGCCCAATCCACCCACGCAGTTTGAGATTGCAGTGCAATAAAAGGATAGGCATGTACAGCATGGTTTCGATTCAATTGCATCCACTGATGCCATGCAGGATGGAACTCAATACAATCTTTGCGACGTCCACGTGCATCGAAGGCATGTAAGATGGGGGTATGCCGATTAGCTTGATCTGCATATTGGTAATATTCTGCCGAGCCAGCAACTTGCCCAAGTATTGTTAACGCAGGCTGATCTTGACTGCCATACCGAGTCAAAATTTCTTGTAAAACCTGATCACTGCTAAATAGGTTATAGCCCTGCTTTTCATCAAATTGATTACTGATTTGATGAGTTGTCCATGTATTCATCATCTTTATTTTGCTCTTGTTCTAATTCGATTTTCATTTCAGTATAGAGAAAAAATGACCTTGATATGTTCAGCTTTGTGCCATGAAAAATCCTGAAGTCCAAGTGCGTCGTAGACCGCGCCAATCCAGAGCCAAGCTCACACAAGAAGCTTTGCAAGAAAGTTTTGTTCGGCTTTTACATGAGCGTCATGCGCACGAAATCACCATTCGTGAAATTACGGATATAGCAGGAGTCGGCTTGGGTACCTTTTATGAATACTTTTCAAAGAAAGAAGATTTGGTTGCATTGACCATTCATCGACATTTGAAAAGTAATGCCGAACTACTCAAAAGTTATGCACAAAGTCTGATGGAGTTATCCACAAAATTAAGTTTTGCAGACTATTTACAGCAGATTATCCACTTTCAGCTTGAACAGATTCAGGCTCGGCAGTTTCTTTGGGCACAGACTTTTTTGCTCGAACGGCAAGTTTCGAACATTGAAAGTTACCGTAAAAGTTATGCCATGATGGTACAGATGTGGCACAGCATCCTTAAGCCTTATATTGATGATGCAGAACAACTCCAGCACATCAGTTTAAATGTGCAACGGGTCTGTTATGGCTTTGTGTCACAGACCTTGTTGGTCGAGCCTGAATTTATAGAATGGATCATGTTGGAGAGAGATATTCTTCAAAGTTTAGAGAAGATTAATTCAAAATAAAAACAATAACTTATAAGAAAAGTAATCATCTTAAATTGGCCAAACAGAACTGAACTAGTTGCAAAAAAGCCGACTTGTTTCAGAGTTGGTATTTTGTGAACTTTTAGTCGTATTTATATTTATAAGTATCTGATATTAAAATAAATATATATGTGTGCTTCGGGGTGGTCATTATTTTAAATAGTGGAAATTTCTAAAACTGTTTTTGATAAAAATGGGCTAATTCTATATGTTTTATGATAGTAATCTTGAGCTACATAGATATTTATAAATTGATCGTAAAGATGTCATTCGCAATAATTTTAAGCATGTTCATGTTCTCTCTGAGTATGTCTATTTCGCCTGGTCCAGTAAATATAACAATACTGTCAACGAGTTTAAATCATGGTTTTATTAAAACATTTCCTTTTATATCAGGAGCTACTATTGGGTTTGTATTGCTTTTAATCTCCGTAGGATTCGGTTTTTCTAAAATTATAAATGCTTACCCTATCATCTTTAAGTTGTTAGAGTTTTTAGGATCTGCTTTTATTATTTATATAGGCTATAAAATACTATCATCTAAACCAGAAATTGAAGTCAATCATAATAGCTCTATCCCTAATTTTATAGATGGATTCTTGTTGCAGTGGTTGAATCCTAAAGCATGGATTGCGTGTGCTTCAGGTGTTGCTTTATTTTCAGTACCACATACTAACACTCCACTTACAGTATTTATCTGTATTTACTTTCTAATTTGTTATTTATCTTTAGCTTTATGGGGGGCTTTAGGAGGAAAATTATCTATTGTATTGAGCAATAGTCAACGTATTTTATTCTTCAATAGATTAATGGGTTTTTCCTTAATCTTCCTTTCTATATATATGATATTTAATCTTTTCATTATTAAATGAACTATAAATTTTATTAATTAACGAATAGGCAATACTATTGATGGGTAAATTGGCTGGCCAAATCGCATATACATTTAAAGGTTGTAGTTCCCATTGAGGTAAAACTTTTACAATATCCCCCTTAACAATGTCATTTTTAATTAAATAATCAGGAGGAGCAGCCAAGCCAGCATCAAGTTTTGCTAGCTGATAAGAAGCTTCTACATTATTTACACAAATATTTGGATTATAGGAAATTTTTATTTCTTCTCCATTCTCGTTGTTTTTCAATATTCTTGAATGTGGACGCATACTTAGACCAATCCATTTCATTGCTTCTAAGTCATAGGGTGTTTTCGGTTCACCGTAGGTCTTAAGAAAGTTTTTTGTCGCAACAATACTTCTTGGTAGATCAAACAAATACTTAGCTTTTAGAGCGCTATCCAAAGGCTCTCCTATTCTAAAAGCTACATCTATATTTTCAAAAACAATGTCATTTTTTTCATCATCACACGTAATATTTAATATTAAATCAGGAAAATCTTTTATAAAATCAGTAATATGATTCATAAATTCCCCATGGATAAAAATAGCAGGAATAGAGATATTTAATTTTTTATTCCCGATGATTGAGCTTTTTCTTAAACCATTAATACCTTGCTCATAGGTGTCTAATATGGATTTAGCTGTTTCTAAAAGCTTTTCTCCATCATGAGTGAGAGTTATTTTTCGAGTATTTCTATAGAACAAAGCACACCCCAAATTTTTTTCTAATTTTGTAAGGTGTTGACTAGCGGTTGCACAAGATAAGCCAATCGCTTTAGCCCCTTTGCTAATAGAGCCTATTTCAGCAATTTTGGCAAAAACTATTAAGTATCTAATATCTTCAATCATTTCATACCATATATTAAATAAAATCTAAAATTAGCATAATACACCGTATACGAAAGGTAATTGTTATTCCCAAGTAGAAATGTCCGCTTTTAGAATATATTCATTTTCGATTTTCTTAGCGGACTGTTTGATATGTTGGTGTCTATGTCGGATAAAGAACTTAAATAATTGTCGGTCTTGCAAGAAATCTGTGATCAATGCATCCAATGCCATAAATCAGATGAGTAAGGCTCGAAGTATTCCAGAGTTCTTAAGTGACATCTATGCCTCGTTATGTACATCCCAATTAAATCACCGAAATAAACCAACCATTCAAATTATAGAATCATTGACTTAAACAGGATTGGGGTTAAATAGATAAAAAAATAGGAGTAAATAAGAAAATGATAACTTTTGAGAAATTATTAAAAAGCCAGCATTAATGCTGGCTTCCTTTAAAGTTAGAAATTATAGGTGATGCCTAACTTTGCAGTTCGTGGTTGTCCTGGATAGACATAACGGTTGAAAGCACTGTCATCATATTCTTTATTAAAAATATTTTTAATATCAAAACTTAAGCGTACATCTTTGTTCCAATCATAATAAGAAATCAAATCTGTTGTTGCATAACTGCCCATGTCATAAGAGCCATTGGCAGTTTGGCCTTTACGGCTCCCCACATAACGTTGATTCACTCCAAGCCCTAAGCCATTCAATGCACCTGATTTAAACTCGTAAATACTGAGTAAATTAAATGAATCTTGAGGAATATTGGCTAAACGGGTGCCTTTTGCCAAAGAATTATCTTTACTCACAGCCGCATCGACATAAGAGTAATTACCAATAATTTTCCATGCAGATGTAATATTACCTACGAGACTTAAATCTACCCCCTTACTCGTCACCTCTCCTGCGGCAACGCTCTTGGTTGAATCTAATGGGTCTAGAGTCAATACATTTTCTTTCTTTACATAATAGATTGCGGTATCAAAAGAAAGTTGATTATCCCATAAGGCATACTTTGAGCCGATTTCGTAAGAAATGCCTTCTTCTGGATCGAAGCCTTGATTGTTACGATCTGCTCCCGGGTTCGGTTTAAATGATTTACTGATATTACTGTAAACCATAAATTGATCCGTTAGATCATAGGTCAAACCAATACGTGGAATAAATGCATTAGTGTCCGTAGACCATGAAGTACTATTGACGAAATTACTATAATCTTGCTTATAGTTTTCAAAGCGCATCGCAATTAAAGTATTTAAATGATCCGTGATGCGAATTTGATCTTGGACAAAAAAGGCTTGGCTTTTCAGTTGCTCACGGTCATTCGTGGTCACGTTAACCAATTCTGGCAATGGTTGTGTGTTGTAGGGTTGGTTGATGTTTAAATCAAAACTATCTCTTGAACGGATGATATAGGATTTATAATCGTAATCTTCAAGCTCAATCCCTGAGATTAAGGTATGTTGTAAATTGAATAGATTGAAATTACCAACGACATTGGCTTGAAAATTTTTATCAATCCAATCTAAGTTACGCCAATTATAGTTGCGGGTAATCACTTCACCATTGCTATTCTCTTTGATTCCATTGGCTTCAACTGCATAACCATGTAAGTTCCCATTTAAATATTGAGCACCAATATTCAATTTCCACGCATCATTGAGCACATGTTCAACACGGAACTGTAGCATGTCGTTATTATTATATAGACGATTGCGATCTTTACCTGATTCCCACCAATAGTTTGATGAATCAAATGAAGTTTTTTGCTGCCCATCATAACGAGTAAAGCCACGATCCAAGGCATGCTGATTACGTAAAAAATCAGCTTCAAATGTCAATTTGGTAGCATCCGAAGGCGTCCATTGCAGCACAGGTGCAATATTCCAACGTTTAGAATCCACATGATCACGATAAGTATTGCCATTTTCACCCATCAAATTTAAACGGTAGGTGAGGCTTTCATCTTGTGTTAAAGCACCAGTGGTATCTATGGTGCCACGGTATAAACCCTCTTCATCAACAGTTAAACCTAAAGTTGTTTTCTGTTCAGTTTGCGGTGTTTTACTCACTACGTTAAATGTTCCACCAGGATCACCACGACCATATAAACTTGATGAAGCCCCTTTTAACACTTCAACTCGTTCCACGGTACTGCTATCAGGCGCATTAGGATAACCACGGTTAATTGGGAAACCATTTCGATAATATTCGCCACTGGTAAATCCGCGCGAAGTAAAGGTTGTTAAACCTTGTCCACCAAAGTTATTCGCCCGCCCAACACCAGCGACATCAAGTGCTTCAGATAAGCGTGTTGCTTGAATGTCTTTTAAAACAGCTTCAGGAATAACTGTCACAGCTTGAGGTGTTTCTTTCAGTGAGGTATTAGTTCGCGTTGCTGAGCTGGCAGTACTTACTTTATAGGTTTTTCCAGCATCTTCAGAAGTACTAGTGGCTTGTAAACTAATGGTTGGTAAAGCACTGATTTGATCACTTGCAAAGACTGACATTACACAGCCAAGTGGCAGTAGACTTGGTAATAAACGACGTTTGAACACGGGAATATTTCACTGAAATTTGGTGATAATGATTATATTTTACAGTTTATAAAAATACACATTAAATTTTTAGTTTTGTGCCTTTATTCTTTTTATAAGTTATTGTTTGATTTTAAAGTTTTCATAAAATCAACATAATCCACCTTATACAAAATTCAGTTAATAACGTAAATATTTCAATATCTTAAAATATAAAAGGCCAAGTGTACAACGCATTGAGTTTTAAATGAAAACTCATCGTTCCATAAAAAAACCGCTCTTACGAGCGGTTTTTTATTTTGCGAAAACTACTTCACATCAAAACGGTCTGCATTCATCACTTTATTCCAAGCGGCAATAAAGTCATGTACAAATTTCTCTTTGTTGTCATCCTGCGCATACACCTCAGCATAAGAACGTAAAATTGAGTTTGAACCGAACACCAAATCTACACGGGTTGCCGTCCATTTCACTGTACCCGTAGCACGGTCAGCAATTTCATAACGGTTTTTACCCACAGGTTTCCATGTATTGTTCATGTCGGTCAAATTGACAAAGAAATCATTGCTGAGCACGCCAACACGGTCGGTCAATACGCCTTCTTTCGCACCGCCATAGTTGGTGTCGAGCACACGCATCCCCCCAATCAATACCGTCATTTCAGGTGCAGTTAAGCCCATTAATTGGGTACGATCTAACAGCATTTCTTCAGGTTGCACCGCATAATCTTGCTTTAACCAATTCCGATAGCCATCATGAGTAGGCTCTAAATCAGCAAATGAATATTCGTCAGTTTGCTCCTGTAAAGCATCTCCTCGACCTGCAATAAATGGCACTTTCACATTCACACCTGCGGCTTGGGCTGCTTTTTCTACCGCAGCGCTCCCACCCAATACAATCAGGTCAGCAATACTCACTTTCTTCGCCAACCCTGCCTGAATTTCTTCAAGCTTTGCGAGCACCCGTTGCAAACGCTCAGGCTCGTTGCCTATCCAGTCTTTTTGTGGAGATAAACGGATACGTGCACCATTGGCACCACCACGAAAGTCCGAACCACGATAAGTTCTAGCACTGTCCCACGCGGTGGTAATGAGATCACTGCTGGATAAACCACTATTAATGAGTTTTTCTTTCAATTCATCAATTTCTGCTTCAGATAGAGTGTAATCCACAGTCGGGATTGGGTCTTGCCAAATTAAATCTTCTGCAGGTACATCAGCCCCTAAATAACGTGATTTTGGCCCCATATCACGGTGTGTCAATTTGTACCAAGCACGTGCAAAAACTTCCGCCAAATAAGCAGGATCTTGATAAAAACGCTCTGAAATTTTACGGTATTCAGGATCCATTTTCAGTGCCATGTCGGCATCGGTCATCATTGGATTACGACGCACATTCGGGTTATGTGCATCGACAGGCTTGTCTTCCTCTTTGATGTTAATTGGTTCCCATTGCTTAGCGCCCGCAGGACTGGTGGTTTTTTCCCACTCATAGGTGAACAGCAAATAGAAGAACTCGTTATCCCACTTGGTTGGGTGTGTAGTCCAAGCACCTTCTAAGCCACTGACCATGGTATTAGGGCCGTTGCCTGTCCCTTCTGGGTTATGCCAACCTAGACCCTGGAATTCAACATCTGCACTTTCAACATCTTTACCCAATAATTCAGCTTTACCATTACCGTGCGCTTTACCGACAGTATGACCACCTGCGGTCAATGCCACAGTTTCTTCATCATCCATTCCCATACGGTCAAAGGTCACGCGCATGTCTTGTGCTGTACGCAATGGATCTTGCACACCATCAACCCCTTCAGGGTTTACATAGATCAAGCCCATTTGTACCGCAGCCAAAGGATTTTCCAGTGATTGACGGTCTTGATCACTGCCATAGCGGTTGGCGGTTGGTGCCAACCATTGATGCTCTTCTCCCCAGTAAATGTCTTTTTCTGGATGCCAAATATCAACTCGCCCCCCTCCGAAACCAAACGTCTTTAATCCAGCAACGTCATACGCCACAGTCCCTGCAAGGACAATTAAATCCCCCCATGACAGTTTGTTGCCGTATTTTTTCTTAATCGGCCAAAGTAAACGACGGCCTTTATCGGTATTGACGTTATCTGGCCAACTGTTGAGTGGAGCAAAACGCTGGTTACCTGTATTTGCACCACCTCGACCATCTTGCTTACGGTATGAACCCGCCAAATGCCATGCAGTACGTACAAACATCCCGATGTAGCTACCATAATCCGACGGCCACCAGTCTTGGCTGCTGTTAATTAAGTCCCGAATATCTTGTTTAACGGCGTCTAAATCGAGCGATTTGAAGGCTTCGGCATAATTAAAGTCAGGATCGAGGGGATTGGTTTTGGTGTCGTGTTGTGAAAGGATGTCTAAATTAAGTGAATTTGGCCACCAATCGCTATTTGAGCTGGCAGCGGAGGTATTTGCACCATGTGAAAATGGGCACTTACCTGACGAGGCTTGCGAATTATTGTCCATGTTATGTCTCCAGACTCAAGTCTTTCAATGTTTATTATTGAACCGTGTAAAAGTAGTGTTCGACTATCAACATAGCCTTTTTTTTAGACAAGCTAAAGCGGTATTTACTAATCAAAACAATCGAATTCTTCTATATAAGCATTGAAGAAAAAAAGATTTTTAAAGGGTTGTGGACACACATTTTATGTCTACGGGCTTCACAACACTCATACTGTTTAGCATTTCAAACAGCATGATTCTGGATAAAATATAAACTATATGTGATAGATAAATTCTGCTATTTTGAACAGATGAAGACTTTAGAACATAATAAATGCAGAATGATCTCGATCACATCATTCAACAGTACGACATCATCTTATTTGATGCGATTTGTGTCATCTGTAATGGTTGGGCACGTTTTCTCATCCAACATGATCCGCAGGCTCAATTCAAACTCGCTTCAGCACAGTCCCCTTTGGGAGAAAAAATTCTTGAATATTATGGTCTGTCGACCACGCATTACACCACCATGGTTGTGATTATAGATGGACAGTTATTTACAGAATCTACCGCCTTATTCAAAGTTCTGGCTCGGCTCGGTCTACCTTTCTCTCTGATGAAAATGGGTTATCTTATTCCCCGACCATTTCGAGATTTTCTTTATCGTCGTGTTGCACTCAATCGCTATACCCTTTTTGGTAAAACCGATAATTGCCTCATGCCATCCCAAGAAAATAAGCATCATTTTTTAGAACAGGTCATCCGTGAATACTCAACGACTCCATAAAAAAATGCTTCAAACCATTCATATGAGCCTAGCAATCCTTTGGATTTATCAAGGTCTAATTCCTAAGATTCTATTTCAAGCCGATGATGAACGCCGTATTTGGATGTTACAGGGATTCAATGAACATACTGCACTGAGCCTTATGCAATATTCGGGCGCAATCGAAATCATCTTCGGAGCATTATTTTTAACAGGTTATAAAACCTTAGCGCTCCATTACCTCAATATTGTCGGCATGCTCGGATTAAGCTTTTTAATTTTGCTCGTCGACCCACACTATTTCACCCAAGCCTTTAATCCATTTGTCATGAATATCGCGATGATGGCTTTGTCTTTAACCGCGATTCGCCTTTTAAAATATCCAGAAAGAAACGCATAATGAACAACATTCAACGTCAATATTAAACAATTAAACGCTTACCTTCACGAATGCAATAAAACGGATTCATTAATTTTGACGAACCGCGCATCGCTACATGTAAATCATGTTCAGGTTGCTCGCGTGCTTCATCGGTCAATTGATAGCTACGGTAATGAATAGCCAATGAACATTTGGCATGCAAATCTTTATGTGCCTGAAATGCATCTTCAGGATTCATATGCATATAACGCATCAGCTCACGTGGCTCATAAGCACCAATCGGCAATAAGGCAATGCGTGGAGGCCCCAAACGGGTATGAATTTCCTTAAAATGCGGTGAATAGCCTGTATCGCCTGCAAAGAAAGTATATTCATGCCCCTGTTTAACCGCAAAACCACCCCAAAGCGCCATATTCTGATCACGTACACCACGACCTGAACCATGCTGTGCAGGCGTATAAATAAATTCGAGTTCATGAAACTGTGCAGATTGCCACCAATCCAATTCAAGCACATGCATACTTTTAGGTAAGTACCAGCCATTACCTAAACCCGTATAAATTGGCATGGCAAATTTATCATGCAACCAGTTCAGGCTAGCCAAATCCATATGATCATAATGATTATGGCTAAGCAAAACAGCATGAATGGTCGGTAATTCCTCTAAGGCAATGCCTGCGGGACAAAAACGCTTAGGACCACGTCCCTGTTTTGGACTCACAAATTCCGCCCAAACAGGATCCGTTAAAAAATTATAAGGACCTATCTGTAACAGAACTGTGGCATGCCCCACAAACCAGACTTGCCAATTATTCAGTGCTGCATTCGGACGATTTTGTGGCAATACACGTGGAGTCGCAGAAGCAACATCTGATGGGGTTTCTTTGTCCCAAGTCGATGACTTGCGTTTTAACAACCATTTAAACAAGTCAAAATGGCTACGCCCCTCTGGTGCATGAAGCGGATTCAAAAATCGCGTACCATTAAAGTGAGCAGATTCAAGATACTGAAAAGAAGGTTTACGCCAAGTATGTGACCAACACTCTTGGGTTTTAATCTGGAAATGCTGTTGTTCTAAGTTCTGCTTCATGTAATATCATTATCTAAAAGAAACGTCACATTCAATGCAATAACATGAATGTCGAGATTGGCGTGTTTCTTATTGTAGATACTCTATTGGCTAATTCAAGCCAAACAACAAAATATAAACTTTAGACTTCTATGAAATCAGATGGCATAACAACGCGAGTGGTCATACTAAAATTTGATGGGAATAAAAAAGCGGCAGACTCGAATTAAACTCAGTCTGCCAAGGTTGTAAACTCAAATCTTAAGCAATCTTACGTAAATCTAAAGCAAGATCTAAATGCTTTTCGGCTTCAAATGCTGCACTTTTAGCAATTAACTTTTTCAAGTGACGCATCTCCTTGGCTGCATTGACTGTGATCCCTCCCACAATAATGCCGTCGGTTACACCGAACAGAACAAATGAAGAGGCTGCACGAAGTTCAGGCCGAATTACACCACGAACAATCCACTCTGCAGCAGCCATATCACCGACAAACTGATAGTTAATATCAAGCTGATCCGTCCAAAACCATGCAGGATTAGGAGTCGGATGTTCAATACCCAGAATATGACGCGCAAAAATTCCTGCTTGCAGATTGGCATTTTCCCATGTTTCCACACGACGATACTGCCCATCCGCACGTAACTGTGTCGCAACATCACCGGCGGCATAAATATCGGGATGTGAAGTTTGACAGTTTTGATTCACCTGAATCGCAACATCCACCGCCAAGCCTGCATCTATTGCAAGCTGTGCATTTGGGACAATGCCAACACCATAAATCACCGCATCTGCACGCAGTTCTTCACCATCCGCTAAAGTGATTACAACTTCTTCACCTTGCTGATTCTGCTCAAGACGACAGTTTGTAATTGAAGTTGCAAGACGGACATCGACACCAGCAAGATGCTGTTGTGCCAATAAAAACTCACTCAAAATCTGCGGAGATGAACGCCCCATCACCATCGGTCCCATTTCAATCACGGTCACTTGGCAATCTTTAAAACGTGCAGAGGAAGCTAACTCAAGACCGATTACACCACCGCCAATCAGTACAATACGTTGCCCTGCTTGTAGCACAGGTACCAATGCTTGTGAATCTTCCAAATTACGTAGGGTATAAACGTGTTTACCTAAAGCATCGAAATTCGGCAAGCGGCGCGCGGCGCCCCCTGTAGCAAGCAACAGTTTGTCATAAGCAACAACATCACCCTTTTGCAATTCAACGGTTTTTGCCTCAGGGTTGATTTTGACTACGCCATTGCCACGAATATGCGTTACACCTAAAGTCGCCAATTTCTCTTCAGATAAAATCTCAACCTTGGTTTCTTCAGGCTTTAAAATCACATCTTTAGACAAAGGTGGACGTTCATAAGGCAAATGCACTTCATCCCCAATCAGGATAATGTTGCCTGCAAATTTATTGCTACGGAGTTCTAAAATCGCGCTTGCCCCTGCTTGGCCTGCACCGACGATGACGATGGTTTCGATATTGCTCATGTAATTAACCTTTTAACTCTGCCGATACGATGCCAAAGCCCGCAATCCACTCGCTGATGTCTTCATAACAATGCGTTGTCATCTCGTATTCGCCAAGTTCATGTAAGGCTGCAAATGCCGCCATCCAAGAACGGACTTCCTGACCACCACGCCCACCATCACGGCGAATGCCTGCTTCAGTCATGGCTTCAATCGTGGCGAAGTCTGCTTTGGCCAATGTTTCAAGCAATGCACGATCCCATTCTGGATTGAGCGGCACTGCCACAGATTGATCGCCCGCAGCCAGTTTTTGACCCACAGCAATAATTTTGGCTTGACGGTTATTGCGTGATTCTGCGGATGGGTTACGTCCACAAATCAAAAACTCTTCCACTTCTGGCGGTACAGCGCCCATTTGTGGTGTCGGAGGATCATGCGAAAGTCCACCTGTTCCTAAAATTAAAACCCGTTCATTTTCAAGATTTAAGGACTGAATAAACTGTCCAACGGCACGCCCCAAAGCAACGGTACGCTTGGTGGTTGGCATCGGTGCCGCTGCGCCATTAATAAAAATAGGAATGGTTGGATAACGATCTAATTGACCATCACACAGGAAATGTAGTGGTTGCGTCACGCCATGGTCAGCTTGCATTCGGTAGGAATAGGCAACATCGACACCTTCATCGAGTACACGACGCACCAAATTAAGCGCTGTGTCTTCAGGGACATTAATTTTGTCGTTGTCTTTGCCGTAGTCCCAATCGCCTGCCGCAGTCGCACGAATACCCACACAGAAGCTTGGCATCAGGTCATAGAAAAAACCATTAAAGTGGTCTGGACCAAAAGTAATGATTAAAGTCGGATCGTAAGCTTTAACTTCTTTGGACAGCTTTGCGAAAGTCTCACGTACAACGTGTTCTTTACGCTGTTCTTGCGGAGTTGCGAACTCCATTAAAGGACTGTGCGATGCACAAATGAGTTTAACGGCCATGTATGACTCCAAAATCAAAATATCTACTGAAAATACAGTTGCCCAGTAAAGTCTTTAGCAAATGGCTTAAATCATTGTGAGTGGCTCCAAATGAAATATAGAATTCACGATGCTATTCACTATCACGGTTGGCGACATGGATGTCGCCGTTGGGTGGAGGTTTCAGGGATGAACCTCTCACCCAACAAGGGATTTTTGTTACTTTTGATCCGTCAAAAGTAAGGAAATGCCTCCGCAAAACCATCTAAACTTTTGCATTTATTTGTGGCCGTGCCTTATTTAAATTTGGGCCAATTAAAAGTAAGACACCACGCCAAAGTCACTCATCAAAGAACCCTGCACGAGGTTGGCGTAAACCACGGATTCCCAAACCACATTCAGCATTGATCAAGACACCTGTCAGTGGACGGTTGTTTTGACGCGATGCCAACAGGACGTATGAACCTGTCATTTCTTCTGGTTCAGGCAAGAAATTCAGCGGCATACCACGGGCAATCTTTTCAGGGTCACGCGCGTCCAATAGCCCCAAGTTTTCTTGACCTAAGGACGCTGCTCCTTTGATATTGACATTCATACCTGACGGCGCGACCGCATTCACTCGTACTTTAGGCGCAAGCTCATAGGCCAATTCTTTCATCACGCCTACACCTGCATGCTTAGAGGCTGTATATACGGGGCCTCCGCCTGCCGAATACAAGGCTGAATTAGACAAAGTAAATATGATTGACCCTTCAGAAGCTATCAATGCATCCAGTGCTGCCTTCGCACCTAAGATGAGCGATTTGGTATTAATGCCCATAATTTCATCGAAGGCTTTTTCTAACTGCTCACCTGATGTATTGACGATATCGGCATAATGATCCCAAATACCGGCATTACCGACAAAACAGTCCAGTTTGCCAAAACGCTCAACGGTCGCTTGAACAGCACGGACATTGTCTGCATAGCTGGCTACATCACCTTCAATCGCAAGAACTTTACCACCGAAGTGTTCGTTCAAGGCATCCACTTTTGCTTTTGAACGTTGAAGAACCGCAACTTGTGCGCCCTCTTCCAAGAAACGCTCAACCAAAGCCCAACCCAGACCTGAACCACCACCAGTAATCAGTGCAACTTCGCCTTGTAGCCAACCCATGATTACTCTCCTGCCATCTCTACGAACAATTGACCATCTTCAACAATCACAGGGAAAGTTTTGATTGGATCAGTTGCAGGTAGACATAAAGCGTCACCTGTTTTCAAGCAGAAACGTGCTGAATGCAATGGGCATTCAACCGTACCATCATCTTCAAGATAACCTTCAGACATAGAAGCATTACCATGTGAACAACGGTCATTCATGGCGAAGAATTCTCCGCCATTGTTGAACACTGCAAGCGCTTCAATACCGTTCACGCCGCAATCTACTTTTAGCGCTTCGCCTTCGTCTAATTCGTCAACTTGGCAAACAAAAATCTTATTCATTAGAAGAATACACTCAGGTTATGTGAGTTATAAGTCACTTGATCTAACGTAATTTTACGGTTGAAGATTTGGAAGCCCAGATCACTTCCAACTTTACGGATCTTGTCGTGACGCTTACCACAGTAAATCGTTACGTCTTTCTCTTTTTGCGTACGGTATAACAAATAAGTTACGTACACGTCGTATTCGCCTTCAACTTCAGTCGGCTCTACAATCACGTTGCTCACCATGTGAGTGGTACGTGATGGCGGCTCTTCAGCCCAAGCCATACCAGTTTCAAGACGCGCAACACGACGCTCTAAAAGATCTTTGGTATCGTTAAATACCCAAGTCGTTGGCGGTTCAACTGAACGGCGGCGGTCACGGGTTTGTGCATTCGGTGTCGTGCGCAGCGTATAAGAAATATCGTCCGCCAACATATCCAACCAATCGCGGAATTTCCAATCGTCTAGCGCTTTGCCTTCACGATAGAGAAACTGACTAATTTGATGATGAAGTTCTAAACTGATCTGACTCATTTCATTAGCTCCTTCTCATATTGCTCAGCGGCTTTTTCAACCTCTTCCCATGTGTCATGAATCAACAAATCTGCCCAACGACGGTATAAAGCACGTGCCGCAGTTTCAGAGAAAATGTAGTTGGTAATGCCAGGAATACCATCTTCACGTTTTTTCTCATTCCCCAAGCCCATTTCCATAATGAGTGGGTTATTACGCGCTTTATAGCCACGTAATACTTTTTGAATCTCAATCCAGTTCTCAGAGTCATCTTGCTCTAGGAAACCGGCAGGGCCAAAGGCACGCGTTGCAGAACGCTCAAAAGCTTCTTTCACTTCTTGCGACGCTTCAGCATCGGCAATACAGAATGCCCAGACTTCAGTTTTGTTTGGACCACGTGGGTGCCATACGCGAAGTGTTGCAGTACCGTTTAACCAAGACATGGTTGGGAACATGTTGTTGTGACCCGCAAGACGCAATGCGCGCGTTTCACCCAAACGTTCTTTGACTTCTTCATACGTTTCACGGAAGTAGTTGGCAACTTCACCGTCTACCCACACGTTAGCGTCTGGTTTTTCAGTAAAGAAGAAACCTGAACCATGACCACGTGAACCGTACTGGATCGCGTCTTTAGCCGTTTCCCATACTGGTCGTGCAGTTTGTGCTGCACCTAATTTTTTAGAAGAATCATCATCTGGTTTTGCACCCAACACTTGGATGGCAGACGCATGAGAGAACAAAGCATGGTACTGATCTGATGCGAACTGTTCCGCAGCAAATTTCCAGTTACACTCGATTTCCCACTTATGTACCCCACCAATGATTTCTGTTCCGCCCGGACGGCGATCGACCACACCATCTAAATACCAAGCGATGTCGCCCATGTATTCAATGAGGTCTGGGGTAGACTCATCCCAACAACCGAAGATCAAGCCTTTGTAAGACTCAACACGATTCACTTCAATCAGACCCCATTTTTCTTTGCAGGCACCTTGCGGGAAAGCACGATCTTCTAATGGAATATCTTTCAGTGAACCATCCACCCCGTAAGACCAGCCATGGTATGGACAGGTAAAGGCACGGGTATTTCCACAGTCAGCAAAGCTAACGCGCATAGAACGGTGACGGCACTGGTTTAAAAGTGCCTTGATTGAGCCATCTTTTTGACGTACCACAATAATCGGGTCTTCACCCATGTAGGTATTAAAAAAATCGCCTGCCTTTGGAATTTGGCTCTCATGACATAGGAATAACCATGTACGCCCAAATACACGTTCCAGTTCTAATTCGTATAAATTTGGATCGGTATAGATGGATGGCGAGATACGTCCATTTTGTGCATCGACCAAAGCGTCGATTTCACGCACATCAATTTTTCCACTCATGAAAAGCTCTCCTGCGACCAATACTCGGCACAACGTAAATAGACTCAACTTTTGAGGCATCATGATTTTTTAGACAGCTTTAGGGAAATATTTTTTTTGTTTCAATTAATACGTTTTAGCAATTATTGGAAAAGCTATTTCTTATATTAAAATCGCAGCACTAGGCTCAAGACCATTTATTTTCTAAATACTTGAATCATCTTCACAGCATAGTTGTTTATAGATTATACTTTGCCATAGTCGTGGTAAGACATTTTTTGGATTACTCAGTGGGTTATTGATATGGAACTTAGACACCTTCGCTATTTCATTACCGTTGCTGAAGAACTCAACTTTAGCAAAGCAGCATTGAAACTTTACACCGCCCAACCCTCTTTAAGTCAGCAAATCAAAGACCTTGAAGAAGATGTCGGTGTGCAGTTACTGTATCGAACCAAGCGCAAAGTAGAGCTCACGGAAGAAGGTGCTGTTTTTCTGGAACAGGCACGCCTGACCTTAGCTCAGGCAGACAAAGCGGTCGCTATGGCACGTCAAGTGGCACAAGCCAAACAGCAGATGCTGCGCATTGGTTTTGTCCCTGTTGCGGAAATGAAAATCTTTCCTTATGTGCTGCCCAATTTACGGGTACAAAACCCAGACTTAAAAATTGAATTGCTCAGTATGAACAATACTGAACAAATGCGCTTACTGAAAAAAGGTGAATTGGACATTACCTTTACTCGGCATAATTTTCATAGCGATGAAATTGAAAGCCAGTTTGTCTTACGTGAACCACTGATTTTCTTACTGCCGAAAGACCATCCTTTGGCCAAATACGAGCGAATCCCGATTAAAGCTTTAAATGGTATTGATTTTATTATTCCCGCAGTCGAACAGTCACAGACCCTGCACCAGACCATTTTAGAGTTTGCTAAAGCCAACAACATTGAATTCAATATTGTGCAAAAAGCCGACAATATTCTGTTTAATATCAACTCGATTGGTATGGGACTCGGTTGCACCATTTTACCAGGCTACGTTGCACCCTTGACCATGAACAACACGGTAATTCGCCCACTTGAAGTCGAGCTCCCCTATTTGGATCTGTATGTGAGCTATCGTAAAAACAACACTTCACTGGCCGTGAATAAATTTCTAGAACTGCTAACTCGAATATTTTATTTGGATATTAACCGCGAATAAATCAACATCTGATCCACATCAATCATCCCATTCGGCACACCACTATTTTCTGAATAAATAGCGATGTGCTTTTTTCATGGAAAAATGCGCTACATCGTAAGCGTATTTGCAGCATTTCTGACTTATCCAACGTTCATCAGCTCACACTTTTCATTTTGTATTCTTTTTTAAGCTAGGGTATGGTGATAAAAAGCTGACTTTTTGTCAGGTTTTACCTACAACTTAAGTCTAAACTTAGGCTTATATTTAAACAGATCTTGGTACGTTAGCAGCACAAAAAATATAACAGAGAAGGAGAAGATTATGCCGACGCACACTTTGCAGCGTTTAAAAACGGCAATGCAATTTCGCCCCTTCTTTTTCATTAGTTTTTTGATGACAGCCGTTTTTTATGCTCTGCTAAATACGTTTAATGACTGGTCTTGGTCGACCAATTTATTAATCAGTTGGAATATTGCCGTATCCAGTTATTTAGTTAAAACCATGACAACCTTGTGGTCTGTTGACCATCGACACATTCTGCAACATGCACAACAACAAGATGCGAGTAAATGGATCATTCTATTATTAGTGATCATGACATTAATAATGTGCTTGATTGCGATTGTGTTGGAATTGACCTATCTCCCTAACGATCCAACCATCAAATATGGCCACTTGGCTTTGTCCCTACTGACCATTATTAGTGCATGGTTTTTTATGCATACTGTGTTTGCCATTCACTATGCACATGACTATTATCTCGCCCTTGCAGATCAACAAAATGCTGGCTTAGACTTCCCAAAAACTACACAGCCGACCTATCCCGACTTCTTATACTTTAGTTATGTCATTGGTACCTCGGCACAAACAGCAGATGTGTCGATTACTTCCCGCTCCATGCGGATTTTAAATATTGTGCATATTATTCTGGCTTATGGTTTTAACACTTCCATTTTAGCCATTAGCATTAATGTTGCAGCAGGTTTCATTACGCTTTAAATCCGTTGTTCTTCTACATCTGCCTTTATAAAAGATATAAAAAAGGATGGCCTTAACCATCCCTTTTGCTTCAACTCAATAATCGGACTTAAATTATTGCACGCCACGTGCGCTTAAATAGTCTTTAATCACCGTGTTAAATTCCTCTGCCTTTTCAACCTGTGACCAGTGTCCACACTGACTGAAAATATGTGCATCTGCAAATGGTACGGTATTTAAAATATCCCATGAGCGAGATACTGGAATAACCACATCCTGTACACCATGAATTAACAACACAGGTACTTGGATGTCTTTCATCTTGTCAAAATCGAGCGGGAACTCGAAGCGATCACGGTCACGCGCGCCAACCACATCCATTAAACGGTCTGAAGCATAGTCATTTTTTGCCGCTTCAAAACGTACTTTCACCAATTCATCGGTAATTAAGCTTTTATCGACCACAAACATCGACAAAGTATTTTTAATGCCTTCTTCCGTCAGGACAGGATTGGCATGGGCTTTCAGTGCCGCAGTTTGTTTCGCGCCGCCCGTACCCATCGACACAATACCCAAGACACGTTCTGGATAGTCCAACACCATTTGAAAGGCTAACCAGCCACCCAATGAGTTGCCCACTAACCAAGTTTTTTCAATACCTAACGCATCCAGTGTACGGACTGCATGATCTACCCATGCACGAATACCATAAGCCGTACCGTCTGCCACAACGGTCTGACCATAGCCAATCGAGTCAATCGCGATACAACGGGCTTGTTCAGCAATTTGCGGTAAGTTCAACCACCAGTTTGCCGCTGCCGATACACCTGTACCTGAACCGTGTAAAAATAAAATTGGGGTGCCTTCACCCAATTCATGGTAATGGGTTAACTCACCTTCCGCTGTTTCAATCCATTTATCTTCCAAGCCAAAGAATGGATCGGTGGTGTAATTGGGGATTTGGACCGTGCTCATACTTACTCCTCGTACAGCCTTAAATCTGTCTGGTTTGATACTTCCAAAGACAGATGAATTCGTTCATTTCGACAGTTTTACTGCTCCATCTTACCTGCTCAAAGCGACCCAACTGATACTTGTTTTCGATCACACACTACAAAAAAACGATTATTTAAGTACATGTTTATAAAGACTATATTTTAGAAACAAGTGCTGCTCAATGATCCGCCCGACAACAACACATCTGGCATAAAACAAGGTGATTCTTTTTTGAATCACCCTGCTCTGCTTGCTGAAGATTAGAATTTATAACTGTACGTGGTCGCAACACGATATTCTTTTAAATCACTTTTCCAGTCGTAATCGGTATCGATATACATAGCTTGAATCCCTAGACCTTTGAATTTGCCTTCGGGTACGGTGTAATTCACAATCAAGTTCAGCTCTTGTTCGTCCTGATTCGTTTTACCGCCCGCTTTGGCATCGAAACCTGCAAAATAAATCGCATTGGCATTTAAACCTTTTAACCCCAATGCGGTAAAGTCATACCCATACGACACATTCCATGATTTTTCTTTGGCATTGGTAAAGGTCGCGACTGACCAATTGACCAAATAAGGCTGTGGTACCCATCCCGCCAAAGTTGGGAAATTATTTTCCCCAAACATTTGCTGATAACCCAAGCCTACACTGTGTGCTCCATGATTGAACTTGGCTCCCATCGACAAGGCTTGGTTGTCAATCTCACCATACAATTTATCGCCTGACTCAGAGTTATCAAAATAACGAACATGGCTGGTCAGCTTAGTCTTCGTACCCAGCGTGGTGTTGTAATTGATGCCTGCATAATGCTGTTGATAAATATCTTGGACATCGGCATACCAATAACTGGCACCAATTTCAGGGTTAAACTGATGATCAATCCCTGCGATATACATGCCATCCGCAGCTTTGGCAGTATTTGGATTATTGTTCGGGAATAAACTTAAATCCTGAAATTGATTGTCATACCGCGCATTAATGCCATCAATATAGGCCAAGCTCAATTTGGTATCTTTAAGCTCTTTCGACTCTAACCATGCCCCACTATACGTGGTCAGCAACTGACGCGATGGATCAAATACTAAAACTGGAGAAACAGGCAATAACTCACCCACTTTCAATTCTGTTTGTGACACTTTGGCTTTTAAGGTTGCACCCACTTTGCCGAAATTGCTGGCTTGTTCTTGACCATTATGTGGCAACACCCAATCGGCATTTTTATCACGGCCATTTAAACGAAAAGCATGTTGCACCAACACATCCGCACCGACCTGCAATGCGCCAATTTGGGCATAACCTGATTTGGCATCTAAGGTGATGCCTTGTGACCAACTGCCCCAATTATTTTGCGGTACAGTTTCGTACTGACGGTCTAAATAGAAATTTCTGAATTTTAACTGGACTTGGCTATCGTCGATAAAGTCTGCATTCGTTGCAGTTGTACCTAATGCCGCAGTTGCGACACAGATGGCTGTCCATAAAGTTTGACGACGCATGATATTCATTCCAATGATCACATTAAACTATGACACCATCATGCGGAACTCATCGAAGAGAAAAAATCCGACCACAGTCTTAAGAAAATGTGACTTCACCCCCTATAAATGCAAAGGTAGGCACCACTTTTTTTTCATTTAGATAAAATTACAATAACTCACCTTAAACACCATTTTTCAGATCGTGCTGAAAGATTGAGTCTCTCTAGCCTTGCTCGTTTAAAACCTCTTTCTTTTTTGAATGATTTTGATCATTAAGCGTTTTTTTGTTTAAGTATTCCGATTCCACTTTTTCATAGCGACGTAGATTTATAAGAAAAAGCGCTCATATCACAGAAATTTTCTATATGTGCATAATGAAGTTAAATCGCTTTAAAACTAGAAAAGTCTAATTTATTAAATGCGATATAAAATAAAAAATCACGTTGTAATAATAACTATATTTAAAAAACTGCCTTCTTCTTAAGCTATTCACTACGGAGTCTTACTGCTTTAAATCCATTTTTCGGAGCTCATTTCGTTCTTTTGTTATGCCAAAAGAACCAAAAACATTTGTCATCCGCAAAACCTGTTCACCAGATACATTTAAATACTGCTATTGCAAAAACAGTCTATTTCAAATATCACGCAGGTTGCTGATGACATCCCCCCCGAATAATTTCTAAATGCCAAAAACAAAAAAGCGTCCCAAAGGACGCCTTTCAAATACATATTAATAAATTAAACCAAAGCAGCCTTCGCTTTCGACATGGTCAAAGCCAAATCTTCAATCATATCTTCCTGACCACCGACCGTCCCACGACGACCTAATTCCAACAAGATTTCACGTGCAGACACGCCATATTTCGCTTCCGCACGTTTCGCAAACAATAGGAACGATGAATAGACACCTGCATAACCTAAAGTTGCAGCATCACGGTCAGCACGAATTGGGTTCAACATCATTGGAATGACCAAATCTTCTGCCACATCCTGTACTTTAAACAGATCCACGCCTGTTTCTAAGCCCATACGGTTGGCGACTGCAATGAACAATTCCAGTGGTGTATTGCCCGCGCCAGCACCCAAGCCCGCAGATGCCAAGTCCACACGAATTGCACCCGCATCAACTGCGGCTACTGTATTTGCCACGCCCATACCCAAATTGTGGTGCCCGTGGAAACCCAGTTCAATACTGCTGTCCAACTCTTGACGCAGCAAACCAACGCGGTCTGTGACATCTTGCGGCAACATATAACCAGCAGAGTCAGTCACATAAATACAGTTCGCGCCATAAGACACCATCTTTTTCGCTTCTTCAAGCAATTGAGCAGGCGATGCCATGTGTGCCAACATCAAGAAACCAACGGTATCCATACCCAGTTGACGTGCCGCAGTAATATGCTGTTCTGAGCAATCCGCTTCGGTACAGTGAGTTGCCACACGGATGGTTGAAACGCCAATTTCGTGCGCCATTTTCAAATGATCGACCGTACCAATTCCCGGCAACAGCAATGCCGAAACTTTGGCATTTTTCATGCGCGGAACAACCGCTGACAAATACTCTTCATCCGTTGCTGCGGCAAAACCGTAGTTCACTGATGAACCACCTAAACCGTCGCCATGCGTCACTTCAATTAAAGGTACGCCTGAATCATCAAGGGCAGTTGAAATGGCAATCATTTGCTCAACAGTGGTTTGATGGCGCTGTGGATGCATACCATCACGCAAAGTCATATCATGCACAATAATCTTAGACATGGGTTGCTCCTTATACTTCAGCCGTAGCCAATAAACGTTCCGCAAACATTTCCGCAGTGCGCGCAGCTGCCGCAGTCATAATGTCCAAATTCCCTGCATACTTTGGCAAGAAATCACCCAAGCCTTCTACTTCAAGGTAGATCGACACGCGGTTGCGATCAAATACTGGGCCATTCACCAGTTTATAGCCAGGTACATATTTTTGAACTTCGACAATCATGGCTTGAACAGATGCCGTAATTGCTGCTTGATCAGGTTCACCTTCAACCAAGCAATGCACCGTATCACGCATCATCAATGGTGGCTCGGCAGGGTTAATAATGATGATCGCTTTACCTTGTTTCGCACCGCCGACTTTCTCAATCGCGCCAGCCGTAGTACGGGTAAATTCATCAATGTTTTTACGCGTGCCCGGACCCACAGATTTGGTCGAAACCGTAGCAATAATTTCACCATAGCTCACAGGCTGAACACGTGAAACGGCAGCCACCATCGGAATGGTCGCTTGTCCACCACAGGTCACCATGTTCACATTCGGTAGCTCACCTGCATCCAAGAGTTCTTGAAGATTTACAGGTGGCACACAGAAAGGACCAATGGCAGCAGGCGTCAGATCAATCATCTGCACACCCAACTCATTCAACTTACGGCTATTTTCCGCATGTACATAAGCTGAGGTCGCATCAAAGGCAATTTGAATTTCATCCGCAAGCACATGTGGCAGTAGGCCATCTACACCCTCAGCTGTAGTTTTTAAGCCCATACTCGCTGCGCGGGTCAGACCTTCTGAAGTTGGGTCAATCCCCACCATCCAGACAGGTTCCAAAAACTCGCTGCGCTGTAACTTATATAGCAAATCAGTTCCAATATTTCCCGGACCGATTAATGCACATTTAATCTTTTTCATGCATCTACTCTCTCAAAATTTCAATTTATTCCGCAGCAAACGCAGCGACCACTGAACCAAAGCCTTCAATTTCAACTTTGAATTCGTCACCCGGGTTTGCAACAACCATTGGGCCAAGCGCACCAGTTAAAATAATGTCTCCCGCAAGCAATGGGCGACCACGGCGTACCATTTCATCGGCAAGCCAAACTGCGGCATTTAAAGGATTGGCTAAGCAGGCTTTGCCAATGCCTTGTGAAACCACTTCATCACCGCGGGTCATGGTCATTTTGCAATGAGCCAAATCAAGCTGATCTAATTTCACTGGGCGTGAACCCAACACAAAAGCAGCAGAAGACGCATTGTCCGCCACGGTATCAATCAGTGAAATTTTCCAGTTTTCAATACGGCTATCCACCACTTCTATAGCAGGCAAGGCATAAGCTGTAGCGCTGATAATGTCCGCATAGCTATGTTTTTCTTGGGTTAAATCTTTGTTAATAATCAGTGCAATTTCAGCTTCAACTTTCGGTTGAATGAGCAAACCAGCAGGAATAGCCTCACCATCGCCATAAGCCATGTCGGCAAACAACATGCCAAAATCAGGTTGATCCACGCCCAATTGAGCTTGAACCACTTTAGAGGTGAGACCAATTTTACGCCCCACTAAGCGACGTCCTTCTTTCAAGGCACGTTGGGTATTCACTTCCTGAACCGCATACGCAATATCGACGTCTGCCTGTTCCGCGCCCAGTTGTGGGCGAATGGGTGCAATCGCAGTCTGTGTAAGCTCAGCGTTACGTAAAGCCTGCGCAACGGATTCAACAACAGCAGAATTCGACATCTAGGGTTCCTTAAACTGCAAAATAGAGACAAATACCGTTTTAGCGAGCAAGGGAAATCAAGAGATAGTCAAAATAGACCTTGCAAATGACCAAAGGTGAAACCAAGGGCTTATCCCTAAGCACCACTAAAAACGAGTATGTTTTAGACCGCTTAAGCATCGGAAAATTGCAGGTTTTGCGCCAATACTTATTTTATTTTTTACAATAGTTAGAACCTATAAATCTTTTTTGTTTTATCCATCAAAATAAACAGCATAGAAAAAATCAAAGAGAAAAATGACCCAATCATTCAAAATTTAGTGGGGTATATTTTGATTACACTTTGCATCTACGACTAAAAAATAATAAGCGAGAAGTCTATCTATAAAATATTTACCACAAAAAATACGCCTCTTTTCATAAGTCATACCAGTCCGTTACACCTCATGCCTCGAACAGTTGCGGATCACGTTCTATCACACCGAATAACATCATGAATTTAAAATAAAAATGCCAGTCAATTTATTCACTGACTGGCATTACCTGCATAAGAGGCTTATCGGAGTAAAATGGTTTTACGCTGCAAATAAAGCAGGATTATTCTTTAAACTTTCACGTTGTTGTATGGCCAATACATAGCGCTCAATTGCAGGATGTGGTTTTAATAAATTCATTTTTAATTGCCACATGATCATTGCCCCTAAACTGATGTCGGCTGCCGTAAACTGTGAACCGCATAAATAGGGGCTTGCTTGTTCCAAACCTTGAATCAAGGCTTGATAGGTATCTTGATAATCGCCATAGCCCATAAACATTTTTTGCTCTGGTGCAACCTGAACTTTTAAATGTTCATTGTCGGAAGCTGCTGCAAACGGGCCTGCACCAAAGAACAACCAACGATAATATAGACCTCTTTTCGGATCATCTAGTGCAGGAGCTAACCCTTTTTCAGAGAATTTATCTGCCAAATATGCACAAATGGCATCTAACTCATAAATCACCACATCACCATCAACCAAAACTGGCACTTTACCAAAAGGGTTGAGTTTTAAAAATTCGGCTGATTTCATTTCTGCGCCATAGGCGATTTCTACGCGCTCAACCTCAATCCCCAAATCAAGAATGAGCCAATCCACCACAACGCCTCGAGATTGCTTATTTGTATATAAAGTTAAAGCCATTGTTCTATCCTCTGTGTTTATTGTTTTTTTAGAATAGAACTAAGCTGTGTCAGTTTTTGTCAGTAGTGCTTGCTGATTTTTCTGAATGTGAAAATTCTTTTTGACACCATTGTTGAAATAAATGGCGTTTAAATTGGGGATAAATTTGCTCCGTGGATATCAGCGTTTGAATTCGATCTAAACGGAAATTTCTAAAATCTTCTCGTAATTCACACCATGCCGCCAACAACATTTTGTCGTTAAAATATCCCAATGCAAACGGCCATAATTGCCTGTGTGAAATCTGTTTTTGTTCATCAACATAATCAATCTGGATTTTAGTTTGTAAACGAATGGCGATACGAACTTGTTCCACAATGGTTTGATCAACCTCAATCCATGAATGAATGGATTTTAGATAGGTATCATTTAAAAATTCTTGTTTTCTTTGTGGCAATACGGCTTTTAATTTGCTTAATACCGAATGTGAAGCCTGCTGTAATGCTTGATCAGGAATAGATTTAGCCCATTGTAATGCCAGATACATCGCTTCAATTTCGGATTCATCCAAACTCATGGGTGGAAGGAGAAAGTTTTCTTTCAATTGAAATCCTAAACCGACACTCCCCTCAATATTGACCCCTTGATCACGTAAACTTTCAATATCTCGATAAACACTTCGCACACTGATTTGTAAATGTTCAGCCAAACGTTGCGCAGTAACAGGATAACGCTGTTCACGCAGATGCTGTAATAAATGAAGTAATCGAATAGAACGACTCATAGCGGATTTTCTTGTTATTCAAAAGTAATTTTAGGCGTATATCCTTACACGCCTTGAAAAATAATCAACTTTGCTTAAGCCACATCAGAAGCATTTACTTGCAGATTTAAAAACTGATCTAAGCTCGCGACATCATCTGCAATGGTCAACGGATTAAACTGCTGCAAAATATTTTTAGTATGTACACCATAGGCGACGCCGACTCTTGGCATGGCAATATTTTGCGCCATTTCCAAATCATAAGAAGTATCGCCGACCATAATCGCTTGCTCTGGGCGCAACCCAGTGAACTGTAAGATTTCCCGCAACATCAACGGGTCAGGTTTAGACTTGGTTTCGCTTGCCGCACGCGTAATCTCAAACAAATCATGACTATTGGTTTGAGCCAGCACACGATCCAAACCTTTACGGCTTTTACCTGTCGCCACCGCAAGCTGAACCCCCTGATTTTTGAGTCCATATAACATTTCAGCAATCCCCGCAAACCAAGCATCATCGGTTGAATGGGCAACATAATGATCGCCATAACACTTCAAAAGATCAGTATGTAATTCAGGCACTGTCGGAAATAAGACTTGAGCCACTTCAGGCAAACCCAAACCAATAATACTTTTTGCCGCTTCAGGCGTTAAGGGTTGCTCAAATTGCTGCGCTGCAAACAAAAGACTGTCCACAATTTGCCCCACTGAATCAAATAATGTGCCATCCCAATCAAAGATAATCAGTTCTACAGGTTTTTGCATGCTGGGGTTCCAATATTTGCTTTTATGAAGAAAATTTACACGATGCATTTGCTACATGATGGCGACAAGGATGTCGCCGTTGAGCTGTGGTACAAGGACGTTCCATCAGCTCAACAAAAGATTTTTGTTACTTTTCATCTTTGAAAAGTAAAAATGACCAATACAGCATCATTTCCAGTTAATCACGACAAAAGAGGTCCTATTTTATTACCTCTCTCTAACCCTCTCCTAAAAGGAGAGGGAAAAGGTTTAGTCCTTCTTCTGTGCTCTTAACTGCGCCACAATATTCTGCATATCTTCAGGTAAAGGTGCTTCAATTGGTGGATAACCAGGAATATCCAAACGCATGGCGTGTAAACATAAACGGCGTGGTTTTGGTCCCTTATATTCCGTTTCATGACCATATTTATCATCGCCAACCAGCGGATGACCAATACTTAAACCATGCACACGAATTTGATGGGTACGACCCGAAAGCGGCGAAGCATACACCAAAGTCGCATGCATAAAACGCTCAGCGACATTCCACTGAGTTTTCGAATCTTTACCTTCTTTAGAGACGCGTACACGACGTTCGCCATTCGACAATTCGTAACGGTGTAAAGGCGCATCAATCAACTGCTTATCGAGGCTGACGACACCTTTGACCACAGCAGCATAAGTCTTCTTAATTTTGTGTTCACGCAGCATATCTTGCAAAGTTTTTAACACGCTACGTTTCTTAGAAATCATCACCAAACCGGATGTATCACGGTCAATACGGTGAATCAGTTCTAAATATTTTTTTCCCGTTGCAGCCCGTAAACCTTCGATCAGACCATAGGCCACGCCACTGCCGCCATGCACCGCAATCCCCGATGGTTTATTCACCACCATCAAGCCCTCATCTTCGTACACGACACGGCTCAGTAAACTTTGTGCGACTTTGTCTGAAACTGGCGCAGCCGTTTCATCTTTTTGTTCATAACGAATTGGCGCAACACGAATCTGATCGCCAATTGCCAATTTGGTTTCCGCTTTAATGCGCTTTTTATTCACGCGCACCTGACCTTCACGAATTAAACGATAAATGCGACTTTTCGGCACACCTTTGAGTCGGCTAAATAAAAAATTATCGATGCGTTGACCCGCTTGATGCTCATCCACTTCAAACCAAGTGACACTTTGCCATTCTTGCGTAGAATTCATACAGATACTGTGACCTAAAAAAATACTAAAATTGATTAAAAACTGATCATTTAGGCTATACTTTTCACTAGAAACGTTAGCTTAGCCCATAGGCAGATGATGCAAGGTTTGCTATAGTCAGCGCACGGAAACCATCGTAAGTGAATCATCATCAACGCATTTCAATTGAATTTAAGTTGAAATGTGACTGACATTTTGATTATAAACTCGAAAAGGTCCCAAAAGAATTATGCCGACGCCGAAGGCTTATTATATCGGCAAAACTGCAAACTGTTGCGTTTAATTGTACCTCAGGTACATAAATCAGTTTGCCTGAAAAAATATGTCGCCAACCTCAAGTTGGTTTTTAAACGTAAACTGATACACATCAGATTAGTCGCACCCTGAAACCACATTCAGGCTACAGCGTCTGATGCATTGGATCTGCACAATTTGTAAAGATACGACGATAATTCCGTATCAAGACACTCTTATGTAGGGATGCTCTTCGAGCAATGTGACAGTGAAAGTTACTCACATCCAATGCACCGCTCGTTCGCCAGTGAAGTGTACAGGTGTCTTTAATCGTTGAAAGATTGAAGCCGTATTGCCATCATCAATACGTGAATCAAAACTGGAGCCCACCTTAAAAAAGGCCAGTGAAAACCCTCAGACCACAATTGGTTTATTTGAGATCTGAGTTTGATCCATGATGTTTGATGCTCGCTACGTGAATAGCGATTTTTTGCTGTGTATCACTATAAGGTGTTACACCCATGAAACGTATGTTGATTAATGCAACACATGCTGAGGAAGTCCGCGTTGCACTGGTTACTGGTCAGCGTCTTTACGATTTTGATTTAGAAAATCGTACTCGTGAACAAAAAAAATCGAATATCTATAAAGGTCATGTGACTCGCGTCGAGCCTTCTCTAGAAGCTGTATTTGTAGAATATGGTGCAGGTCGCCAAGGCTTCCTGTCTATGCGCGAAATCGCAAATTCATACTACAAAGCTGACCCTCGCCAGACTTCGAATATCCGTGAACTGATTACTGAAGGTACTGAGCTTTTAGTCCAAGTGGAAAAAGAAGAACGTGGCAACAAAGGCGCGGCACTTTCTACCTTTATTTCTTTGGCAGGTCGCTATTTAGTCCTTATGCCTAACAATCCAAAAGGTGGTGGCATCAGCCGTCAAATTTCGGGTTCAGTTCGTGAAGAATTAAAAGAAATGTTGGCATCACTCAATGTCCCTCGTGGCATGAGCGTGATTGTACGTACTGCGGGTATTGGTCGCTCTCAGGAAGAGTTACAACTCGATCTACAGCACCTTCTCGATCTTTGGGCACAAATCCAAAGCACTGCAAGTTCTGGTCCATCACCAATGTTGGTGCATCAAGAAGCCGGTGTGGTGACGCGTGCCATCCGTGATTACTTACGTGATGATGTGGCAGAAATCTTAATTGACTCTGAGCAAGCCTATAACGAAGCGTATAACTTCGTAAAAGCAGTCATGCCTCGTCAAATCGACAAGTTAAAAACCTATACGTTAAACGAGCCATTATTTGCTCATTTTGGTATTGAAAGCCAAATTCAAACTGCGTATGAGCGTGAAGTAAAATTACCTTCTGGTGGTTCAATCGTGATTGACCAAACAGAAGCTTTGGTTTCGATCGATATTAACTCTGCAAAATCGACTCGTGGTCATGATGTAGAAGAAACTGCACTCAATACCAACCTAGAAGCCGCAGAAGAAATTGCACGTCAATTGCGCTTACGCGATATTGGTGGTTTGGTGGTCATCGACTTCATCGATATGACCAAAGACCGCAACCAACGCATGGTGGAAGCAAAATTACGTGAAGCAACACAAAGCGACCGCGCCCGCATTCAGTTTGGTCAATTGTCGCGCTTTGGTTTAATGGAAATGAGCCGTCAACGCTTACGTCCATCTTTAGAAGAAGCCACTGGTTATGTTTGCCCACGTTGCCACGGTACCGGTATGGTGCGTGACTTGCGCTCACTTTCACTTTCAATTATGCGTAAAGTGGAAGAAATTGCCCTACGTGAACGTCATGGTGAAGTTCAAGTTGAAGTGCCTGTAGAAATTGCTGCATTCTTATTGAATGAAAAGCGTCACAGCTTGGTTTACTTAGAGCAAACCTCGGGTGTTCGTGTAACAGTATTGCCACACCCTCACTTAGAAACGCCGCATTACGAAATTTCTTATAACCCTGAAGGCTTCGCGCCAACCAGTTATGAACGTACCGAAGCAACACGTTCTAGCGAAAAAGAATTGGGTTATGAAGCTTCAAATTGGCATTTAGAAGATGCTGATCAACAACCAAGCGCTGCACCTATTGCTGACAAAAATAGCAAGAAAAAGCCACAGCAAGCTGCTCAACAAAGTACGCAAGCCCCTAGCCCTGCTGCTGCAACAACTGCGTCAAGCAGCCCATGTGCATGGTTAGAAAATCTATTTGTTCAAAAGCAAGCACACACGGTTGATCAAGCCCGTACAGCAAATAATGCTGCATCTGCAATTGAGCAAATGGTCAATGGTGGCGCAGTCAGCCGCGGTCAATTTGGTCAAGTAACAGCAACACCTGCTGCTGTTGTCGCAACACCTGTTGCAAACAACAATGTGTACTTGTCGGCTACACCTGCTCCACAAAAATCAGAGCAACGTGACTTTGCAGAAAAAAATTCTGAGAAAGAAGAAAAAACGCAACGTCACAACAAAAAGCGTAACAATAACACCAAGCAACGCGAACAACGTGAGCAACCACAAGAACAAAATCAAGTGGTTGAAGAAGTTGTACAAATGTCGCGCCAAGAGCAACGCCAAGAACAGCGTGAGCAAAAGCGTCAACGTCAGCAACAACGTCAACCACAGCAAGATCAACAGAGCGAAACGCATGCTGAACAAGCTGTTCCACGTCGTGACCGTAACAACCAGCAACGTCCGAATCGCCCAAATCGCCACCGCGACCAAAGCGTATTCAATGAGCAGCAAGCTGCGGTAGTAGCACCTGCTCCAGTCGTGGTCGATGAGCAACAAGTCAAGGTAGAAGTCATTGATGCTCCGCGTCAAGACATCATGCCGACAGCACTTGTGGTCAATGTGGATCAAGCGCAAAGTGAAATCATCGCCATCAACAAGCCTACAACCGTAAAGGCTGTGGAAGCTGTGGCTGTTCCTGCCGTGACTGAAACTCCAGAAGTGGTTGAAGCTGCTCCTGCCACTGCTGTGACTGAAGCAAAAGGTGAAGTTCAGGCTAAAGTACCAGCACCACAAGTTGAAGTGGAAGCTCAAAAGCCTCGTTCTGACGGCAAACGTGCAAGCAATGACCCGCGTATGCATCGTCGCCAACAACGTGATGCTCAAGCTAAACGAGCGCAAGCGCCAAAGCTTAACCCATCACAAGTACCGACTTTAGCCCAATACACAGTAGGTAGCTTAATTCGCCATGTTTATGGTGAAGACTGTGCTGTGCTGATTGAGCAGTTTGGCTTAATTCCAACCTTCAACCGCGCACTACAGAAGTTTACTGCAGAATATGCAGCAAGCCTCAACACAAGTACTGTGGTTGTTGAAACGGAGAAAAAACCTGTCACACGTGATGTAGAAGTTGCGAAAGCTACTCCTGAAGCTGAACCAGCACCTGTGTTGGACTTAACACCGCCAAAGCCTGAGTCAGAAAAGCGCGTTGCCAATGACCCGCGTGAGCGTCGTCGTTTAGCAAAACAGGCTGCTGAGCAAGCCCTAGCACAAGTAAAACAAGCACACGTGGAAGAAACGCCTGTTGCTGCTGAACTCACTGCCGTAGCAGTAGTTGAAAATGTTACTGAGGCGGTTGAACCTGTCGAGGCTGCTACCGAAGTTGCAGTAACTGAAGCTGTTCCTGAACCTGCTGTAGTAGTAGAAGAGGCAATGGTTGAAACTAAAACACCTGTGAAAGCTAAAGCCAAAGCAGAACCTGCACAGACTGAGCTTGCTGTAGATGTTATCGAAGATACAGCGACAGAAGAAACTGCGGCTGAAAAGGAAGAGAAAGAAAAAGCTCGTCCGCGTCGTCCACGTGGCCGCCCACCGAAAAAAATAACGCCTACAGCAGAGTAAGTATTTACCCAATTGTTGTAAAATAATTAAAACCTAGTCATTTCGATGGCTAGGTTTTTTTTGTTATTTTGAACAGATTAGGTTGATTGCACTAGAAAGAAACGATTAAAAGGACAACTGTACAGATTACTTCGTTCAACCTGTAGACAAAGACATCGTATTGGACACGAAAAATAAATAGGATTCTTATGAGCCAAACCACACAGAGCGATCTTATTGGAATTACAGACGTCGCTGCCAAAATCCCGCAATTTATTGGAAAACTTCCACATCTGGTTACAGGGTTGAAACAAGCATATTTACGTACCCCAAACTCTCCAGCGGGCTTAGGTATTGCCTTTGAAAAAGCCGTAAAACGCAACCCACATGGCTATGCATTATTATTTGAAGAGCAAAAATATACCTATCAACAACTCAATGATTGGGCAAACCAAATTGGACACTATTATTTGTCAATTGGTGCGCAAAAAGGTGATGTCATTGCAGTAATGGTTGAAAATCGCCCAGAACTGGTTGCCAGTGTTTTAGCTTTGGCAAAAATTGGGGTCACGGCGGCTTTGGTGAATACTTCACAAGTTGGCAAAGTTTTGGCGCATAGTATTAATTTGGTCAACCCAATTGCACTCATTGTCGGAGAAGAATGCCGCGCTGCCGTAGATGACATTCGTCAAGAGCTTAACTTGCCTGAGCAGCGTTTTCATTGGTTTGCCGACCAAGAAACACGTCAACATACAGCTACAGCACCTGTACATTATCTAAATTTAGCCGATGAAATCATCACCTTTCCGACCTTTAACACGCCAACCACGCATAGCGTGAAAGGCAAAGATGGCTTATTTTACATCTATACCTCGGGCACCACAGGCTTACCGAAAGCGGTGATCTTCACCCATAGTCGCTGGACACTTGCCTATGGCACTTATGGGCACGTGCTGGATTTAAACAGTGATGATGTCATGTACGTTACCCTGCCGCTCTACCACGCGACAGGTATTGTGGTGTGCTGGTGTGGAGTGATTGCAAGTAGTGCGACTTTGGCATTGCGACGTAAATATTCGACCTCTGCGTTCTGGAAAGATGTGCAAACATTTAACGCATCTGCGATTGGCTATGTAGGAGAGCTATGCCGTTACTTAATGGATGCGCCTGCATCGGAGTTGGAGCACACCCATCGTGTCAAAAAAATGATTGGCAATGGCATGCGCCCGAATATCTGGGACAAATTTAAACAACGTTTTGGTGTAGAAGAAGTGCTTGAACTCTATGCATCCAGTGAAGGTAATGTTGGCTTTAGCAATGTGTTTAATTTCGACAACACTGTCGGATTCTCCCCAACACCTTATGCTATCGTTCAATTCGACAAAGAAAAAAACGAACCTATTCGTGATGTAAATGGTTGGTGTCAAAAAGTAAGCAAAGGCGAAGTCGGCCTGTTGATCGGTAAAATTACCCGTCGCTCCCCTTTTGATGGCTATACCGACCCTGAAAAAAACAAGTCTGTGATTATGTCCAACGTGTTTAAGAACGGCGATGCCTACTTTAACACAGGTGATTTAGTGCGGGATATTGGCTTCCGCCATGCACAGTTTGTTGACCGCCTTGGCGATACCTTCCGCTGGAAAGGCGAAAATGTCTCGACCACTGAAGTCGAGAACATGTTGTGTGAATATCCCAAAATTGCCGAAGCGGTAGTATATGGCGTGGAAATTCCACACACCAATGGACGTGCAGGTATGGCTGCTATCACCTTAGCAGAGCAAGCCCAACTGAATGAACAAGACCTGCAAGCCATGCTCAGTTGCTTCAAAAAAAGCTTACCAGCCTATGCCATCCCTGTATTCTTACGTGTTCAAAAACAAGTGGAAACCACAGGTACCTTTAAATATCAGAAGAACAAGCTGAAAGAGCAAGCCTTCGATCCAGAAAAAACCAATGAACAAATTTTAGTCTTATTGCCCAATAGCAATGCCTATTGCGATATGAATACTGAAATTTACAGCAATATCCAACAGTACCAATATCGCTTCTAAACTGAAATTTTGGTAATTTTTTGCATAAAATCAGGCAAAGTTGTTGTATTTATAATCAAACATCAACAACTTTGCGATTTTTCTCTTGCGCTCGTTCGATATCTTGCTACAATACGCTCCATCAAAACGAGATGGGTCGTTAGCTCAGTTGGTAGAGCAGCGGACTTTTAATCCGTTGGTCCCGCGTTCGAGTCGCGGACGACCCACCACTTATTTTGATTCCTGATGGGTCGTTAGCTCAGTTGGTAGAGCAGCGGACTTTTAATCCGTTGGTCCCGCGTTCGAGTCGCGGACGACCCACCATCTTTAAGCTTTATTTAAAAGCTGTCATAATGTGAAAGCATTCTAAATGGGTCGTTAGCTCAGTTGGTAGAGCAGCGGACTTTTAATCCGTTGGTCCCGCGTTCGAGTCGCGGACGACCCACCATTTATTGCAAAACATCTTAAAATATCTCCTTGAGCACCGCTCTCCGCATCGCTACTAGATTTTCATAGCAAATTGATAGCGTCAAATTTCATTGCAAATTATTGATCTTTAATTAAACGATACGCTTGTGTCGGCATGGGATAGCCTGCTGCAAACAAGTGTTGATTCATTTGATTATCTAGATCTAAAGTTCGATCCAAATTTAGAATAAGATTCTGTTGTTTATCGATCCGATAATAAAATTCTGCCCCCTCTTCTAAATGCACCACCAATTCAGAATCTTCTGGGTTCACTGACCATGTATCACGTCGATAAGTTCGGATATTACTGTCTTCAGCCATTTTTTCACTAAACAGCTTTCCTGTGTAAACAATACTCCGATAGGCAGAACCATCAGCAGCCAAAGTCAAAATATATTCTGCTGCACCTTCAGAGCATTGTACGAAGTCATCTTTACAGGAAATCTTGACATGATAGCGTCCCACATAAGGGGCTTGCTCATCAGTTGAATCTTGTTGCACTGTTGATGCCGCCTCGTTAGGTATACTCGCCTGCCCCGCCACTTCCGTTAATTTCTTGCCTGACTGTAGCGGATGGGCAGCAGATGTAGGCTGTTCTTCAGCAGCAGATGCTATTGGGTCAGCATTTGGATTTGGGGGTGTTGAGCGACTACACGCAGCCAAAATTAGACTGACACACAAACAAGCCAGTAACGCCCCACCTAACTTCGGATGAAGTCTTACACTTTTCCATTTCATCACGTTAATACACAATCCACATTCATTTGACCGAGCACCCAGAGGGTAAAAAATGTTATCGCGTCATTTATCCTTAAATTCAGCAATAGCATTGTAAGCACCTGTATTTACTTATCAAAAATAAAGGCATCTGTAAATTTGATCACATTTTATGTAGCACACGGCTGAGCGCCTATGTTTATTTACATAACTTAACTATTTTCGTGCTGGCTTTGCTTTAAAAATTGAATTGCATCACCATTTATTAACTATGGGTTTGCAAGATACCCCTCATTCAATTTTTAAGGAGACCTGAATGGCCAATGTTGGTTTATATCGTTCGAATCGCCAAAATATAATTGCAGGTGTTATGGGCGGTATTGCTGAACGTTTTGGTTGGAATGCAAACTTATTAAGAATTATTTTCTTTTTGGTTTCCGTCATGAGTGCCGCATTTCCAGGTATTTTAGTGTATTTGATTTTATGGCTAGTCATTCCGAAACGGGTAGAAGCGATAGATTCAGATGCATCGAATTACCACCGCCCTATACGTACTGTAAATAACAACAAGACACCATTATAGGTTTTAAACAATATCATTTGACCTACCATTTTGGTCGCTACGGCTTTTTCCCCAAAGAGTCGTAGCTTTTTTATTTAGCTCACTTATTTTTGATTTTTCAATTGAATTAATTGCTGGTTTAATGCTGCAATCATATCTGCACGACTAATCATTCCCACCAATTGTTGTTGCTCAACTACAGGAATGTAGTTAAACGAACGCTCTACAAAGTACGGCACTAAATCCTGAATTGGCTGACTTGGCTGTACCGTCACCACTTGTCGATTCATAATTTGTTTCACCTGATGTTCCCAACTGGCTTTCGGGTCGGCAGCACGTTTAAACCATTCCACGACTTCATACAATGCTAAAGTTCCTACCAAATGGTTGTCTGCATTGACTACGGGTAAGCTCATCAAGTTCACTTGTTTAAACTTATCTAAGGCCAAATGAATATCATCTTGCTCATTCAGCATCAGTACATCTTTAGACATCAGGTCTTGGCAGGTTAGTTCATTCACTGCACGTGCGTTGGCAATTTGCTGTGCCTTGAGAATAATCTTTTGTAAATCATATTCACTGATGTCGAGCAACTGTGGCTGATGCTCCAACACATTGTGAATATCTTGCGGCTGAATGGTGACTTTTTGGGTCGGTGTCGGATCGGTGGAACGTGAGTTTAGCTGTGCTGTTTGCGGATATTGGCGTCCCAACATTCGGTTAAAGATAATGGCGATAATCAAGAGCAATAATGAATTCAATAACACAGGATAGGCAATAAAGACATAGCCTAGCTCATGCACACTTTTACCACCCAACACCGCAGTAATGGCGACAGCACCACTGGGTGGATGTAAAGAATCAGTGGTCATCATCAAAAAGATCGACAACGCCACCGCAATACTAAATGCTTCGGTTAAATTCGGCATATATAGCGCACAAGTGACGCCTATAAAGCCCGCCAAAGTATTACCTATAATCATATTCCATGGCTGCGCCAAAGGACTGGCGGGGACAGCAAACAGCAGTACCGAAGATGCGCCCATTGGAGCAATGTACCATGCATTAATATCACCCAACACCCACCAACTAATAAGCGAGGAAAGTGCTAAGCCCAATAATGCACCTAAACCACAGAGCATTCTTTCCTTTAGCGGTAACACTTTAAAATTAGGTTTTAAGGTATTTAACCATTCAAGTTGCATATGAAACACAGCCGCCCTTCTACTTTTTTGCACTTAACTGGTGCAAAATTATACGTGGTCTTCCCAATAAGATGCATCTATTTTATATCTTATTCTTATGAGTAATTCTGTTGAACAACTTGTTAAATATATTGCTGTAACTGTGCAACCCGCTCAGCATACTGCTGCATTGGACAATACGCATACATGGGCGAACCAATATACTGTCCAGCATTCTCACACTCTTGATCAACATAGGCTTTCCACAACCGCTGCGACTTTAAAATGGCTTGATAGCGTTCAGGTTGATGCCACTCCGCACTTTGTACCCGAATTTGATCGAGTAATGCCACAATTTGCTTTTCATAGCCTTGTTTGGCTTGATCCGCGCAAATTTGTACCACGCTATTGTTAATCCCTGCCAGTTGCTGCTCTTGAATGGTTTGCTCAACACATTCGCTATACGGATCCGATTCAGTCGTCGGTTGTTGGGCACACACCAACCCAATAGAGCCAAGAACCAATACACTGGTGGATAGAATAAATTTCAGCATGACTTGTCACTTTTGTTGTTATGAATTGTCCTCACTATAGCAAAATGCTTGATGATAGCCCAATCTACACAATTGATCTTCAAGCTTTAAAACTCGAATTTGAAGATTCGAATTTCAGCAGTTCACCTTATCTAACCGTGTTCAAGCCATAGCAAATATATACACAAATTTTAAATTGATGATTCAAGCTGAACCCTTTGCCACTCCCCTGCAAAATCCTTATACTTAGAGCCAATTTTTCTCTAATTTTTAATGGATGCACCATGAGTCGCGCCATATCGCATATTGATACATTTCAAGGCTTAATTCTTGCCTTACAAAACTACTGGGCTGAACAAGGTTGTGTGATCTTACAACCTTATGATATGGAAATGGGTGCTGGGACTTTCCACACAGCAACTTTCCTTCGCGCTTTAGGGCCAGAAACTTGGAACGCGGCTTATGTACAACCTTCACGTCGTCCAAAAGACGGTCGTTATGGCGAAAACCCAAACCGTTTGCAACACTACTACCAGTTCCAAGTGGTGTTAAAACCAAACCCAGACAACATCCAACAGCTTTACCTTGACTCGCTTAAAGCCATCGGAATTGACCCACTGGTTCACGATATTCGTTTTGTCGAAGACAACTGGGAATCTCCAACACTGGGTGCTTGGGGCTTGGGTTGGGAAGTTTGGCTCAACGGTATGGAAGTAACTCAGTTTACTTACTTCCAACAAGTCGGTGGGGTTGAATGCTACCCAGTGACAGGTGAAATTACTTATGGTCTTGAACGTTTGGCCATGTACTTACAAGGTGTAGACTCAGTTTACGATCTTGTTTGGACCAAAGGTCAATTTGGTACAGTGACCTATGGCGATGTATTCCATCAAAATGAAGTAGAACAATCGACGTATAACTTTGAATATGCCAACGTTGAAAAAATGTTTGAATTATTCGACTTCTATGAAGCGGAAGCTACGCGCTTAATGGAAGCTGAACTTCCACTTCCTGCCTACGAACAAGTGATTAAAGCATCACACAGCTTTAACTTGCTCGATGCACGTGGTGCGATTTCTGTAACTGAGCGTCAACGTTATATTTTACGTGTACGTACTTTGGCACGTTCGATTGCACAAAGCTATGTGGCTGCTCGTGCCAAGCTTGGTTTCCCAATGGCAGAACCACATTTACGTGATGAAGTATTAGCTCAACTCAAAGCTCAGGTTGAAGCGGAAGCGGCTCAAGCAGAAAAATCAGCGGAGAACAAATAATGTCTAAACATACCGTTTTATTTGAACTTGGCTGTGAAGAACTTCCCCCAAAAAGCTTAAAAACTTTACGTGATGCCTTACAAGCTGAAACTGTAAAAGGCTTAAAAGATGCTGGCTTGGCTTTTGATTCTATCGAAGCCTATGCTGCGCCACGTCGTTTGGCATTGAAAATTATCAATGTAGATGCAGCGCAAGCAGACACGCAAAAACGTTTTGATGGCCCTGCTGTACAAGCTGCTTATGATGCTGAAGGCAAGCCGACCAAAGCACTTGAAGGCTTTATGCGTGGTCAAGGCATTACAGCGGATCAAGTTTCAACTTTCCAAGCAGGTAAAGTTGAAAAAGTCTGCTTCTTGAAAGATGTTAAAGGTCAAAGCCTTGATGCTTTACTGCCACAAATTTTACAAACTGCTTTGGACAACCTTCCAATTGCAAAACGTATGCGTTCTGCGGCAAGCCGTACTGAATTCGTGCGTCCTGTAAAATGGGTTGTGTTGCTTAAAGATAACGATGTTGTTGATGCAACCATTCAGGATCACAAAGCAGGCAATGTGACTTATGGTCATCGTTTCCATGCACCTGAAGCGATTACTTTAGCCAATGCCGATGCCTACTTAGATGCACTTCGTGCTGCGAAAGTTGTGGCGAATTTTGAAGAACGCCAAGCGATCATTGATCAACAAGTCAAAGCACTTGCGGATGAAGTCAATGCGATTGCGATTGTGCCTGCGGATCTTCGTGACGAAGTGACCGCATTGGTGGAATGGCCAGTTGCACTTCGTGCGAGCTTTGAAGAGCGTTTCCTTGCTGTGCCTCAAGAAGCATTAATTACTACCATGCAGGACAACCAAAAGTATTTCTGTTTGGTAAATAGCGATAACAAGCTCCAGCCTTACTTCATTACCATTTCAAACATTGAGTCTAAAGATCCGTCTCAAATTATTGAAGGTAATGAGAAAGTGGTACGTCCACGTTTGTCAGATGCTGAATTCTTCTTCTTGCAAGACCAAAAGCAACCGCTTGCGTCTCGTAAAGAAAAACTGGCGAATATGGTATTCCAAGCACAATTGGGTACGCTTTGGAACAAATCTGAACGTATTGCTAAATTGGCTGTAGCCCTTGCGCCAATTACAGGTGCAACCGTTGCCGATGCTGAAAAAGCAGCACTTCTTGCCAAATGTGACTTAACGTCTGAACTTGTAGGTGAATTCCCTGAACTTCAAGGGATTGCGGGGACTTACTACGCACGTCTTGAAGGCGAAAATGATGAAGTGGCTGAAGCTTTAGGTGAGCAGTATCTTCCTAAATTTGCGGGTGACGTGTTACCACAAACCAAAACAGGCACGACCATTGCCCTTGCAGACCGTTTAGACACGCTCACTGGTATTTTTGGTATTGGTCAAGCACCGACTGGTTCAAAAGACCCATTTGCTTTACGTCGTTCTGCGATTGGTATTTTGCGTTTAGTGACTGAAAACAATCTTGATGTTTCGATTGAAGAACTCATCAAGTTGGCTTTAGCGGCTTATGGCGATGTATTGAAAGATCACGACAAGACTTTGGCGGATGCTGTTGCATTCCTAGAAGGTCGTTACCGTGCGAAATACGAAGACCAAGGCGTTGCGGTTGATGTGATTCAAGCCGTTCAAGCCTTGTCTCCAAAATCTCCTCTTGATTTTGACAAGCGTGTCAATGCGGTTAATCACTTCCGTAACTTGGCTGAAGCGGCTGCGCTTGCTGCGGCAAACAAACGTGTTGCCAACATTCTTGCGAAAGAAGCGACTTCAGAAGGTGCAGTCGTTGAAGCGAAATTGGTTGAAGATGCTGAAAAAGCATTATTCGCAGAGCTTCAAGCCATTACTCCAGTGGTTGAGCCATTATTGGCTGCGAAAGACTACACCGAAGCACTTTCTAAACTCGCTGCCCTTCGCGCGCCAATTGATGCCTTCTTTGATGGCGTAATGGTCATGGCGGATGATGCTGAATTGAAAGCTAACCGTTTACGTTTACTGGCTCAGTTACGTGGCTTGTTTACAAGTGTTGCGGATATTTCAGTGTTGCAGCATTAAGCTCAATAATTGAAATAAAATTAAAACCCTGCTAGAAATAGCGGGGTTTTTTAATACTAAAAATAAATCAGCAGTCATCATAATGAATACCTCTTCAATTAAAAAGTTTTACCGTATAGATGCTTACCTCGTGCTTTGCCACACCCTTTTGCTGGCATTCGGTTATGGTCTATGGAAGCTATATCCTCATATACAGACCAAACCAGATATGAGCGGCCTATTCTTTATGATTATCTCTATTTTGGGCGGTTTTGCAGGGCTGATTATGCTAGCTGTGACTCTGCCTCGTTTAGACCGTTCTGTTCGTAATTTATCAGTGAACAAATTTGTTTTGGCTCTGCTGTATTGGGTTTCTAGTACCACCATTTTTGTGCTATTTGGCATCAGCAAATTCTTCTTCAATAATCCGCTCGTTTTACTGATTTTTGTTTTGGTTTTTTTCAGTAGTATTTATCTTTCTGTGATCCGCCTTGCAGATATGCGTAAAAAAGACTGGCTGATCTTAAGCGGAATTTTTGGAGCTATTGGGCTGTGCTTCTTTTTGCCAAAGCTTTAGAAAACGGTTTAAGCAAAGATGCGGAGCTTGTAGCTCCTTACGTACCTCACAATACCTTCTTTGATGGTGTAATGGTGATGGCGGATGATGCTGAATTGAAAGCAAACCGTTTACGTTTACTGGCGCAGTTACGTGGCTTGTTTACCAGTGTTGTAGATATTTCAGTGTTGCAGCACTAAAGTCTTAGTTACTTGAATTTAAAAGAAAACCCCGTTATAAGTATAACGGGGTTTTCTTTAGGACTTTATAAAGTTAATAAGATTATGAATTCATTAGTATTTAAGAATAAAACACTCTCAGAAGTAATAAGCTTTACTTCCAGTAACTCTAGAAATGAAAAATGTTGGTGTGACTCTGGAAAAAAATTTAAGCATTGTCATTTAGATAAAGAGAAAATGACACCAATGACGATACAAGAAGAACAAGATCATCTAAAAAAAATAGATAGGAATTTAAAATTATGCCTTTTTAATAAATTCGATAATGATTGCTCCAATGGTATTATTAAGGCTCACTCCGTTTCACAAGAATTATTTTTAAGAAAAATCTCAAAAAAAGATAAAGTCTATAGCCCTCATATGGACATGATTAAATATAAAATAAACATGAAAGAAATAGGCGTTACTAAAGCCTCAGTTTTTTATGGTTTCTGCAACAAACATGATACTAATCTTTTTAGTGACTTTGAAAGAAAGGAATTTATAGCTTCTAGCAATCAACTACTTAAAATAGGCTATAGATCGCTCTGTTTAGAAATATTTAAAAAAATTAAAGTTATTAAAAAGTATCATTTTTTTAAAGAAAATAAAGATCGAGGGAAAAATTTACTTGAGCAATATAAAATTCAAATGCGTTCAAATATAGAAATTGAATTTAATAAAAATTCTCTGATTAAATTAGAAAAAATTCAATCTCTACTACACAATGATATTCTTAATAATACTTCCAACAAAATGAAGCATTGCCTAATAACATTAAAAGATACACAGAAAATTTTATGTAGCTCAGTAATTAGCCCTGAATTCAATTTCAATTTAGAAAGATTACAAAAATTAGAAAATACCGTAAATGCAAAAAACTTATTTTTAAATAGCTTTATTTTTAATAATATTGGTTATGTATTAATAAGCTGGCTTGAAGAAGATAATGATTACGGTAAAAACTTCTCAAATTCTATATTTTCTGAATCACACTTAATAAACCATAAACTTATAGCACTTATTCTAATGTATACAGAAAACATTTATATTTCACCAGCTTGGTGGGATAGTTTGACTGATGATAAAAGAAAAAATCTCAATAAACTAATAGAATATGTAGAGGATTTAGACAAGAATATTACTTTAAATATTAAAGATTATCCTGAAGCCCTACAATACTTATCCCATGTTTTTTTATAATGTAGTAAGCATATCTTATCATTTTGAGGAAATAGATTATCCAACAACTACTTTAATTTAATCTATAGCCAACCTTTTCTTAATTCCCTATACTCAAGCTAACAACACTCAACAAGAAAGAACGTTAATATGAAATTAAAAACACTTTTACTTACGGGCTTCACTTGCGCAGCACTCACAGCATGTACTTCATCTCCTAAAATTCCACAACTGGAAACAGGTGTACTACAAGAAGTTCAAAACCTAGATGTATATCCAGATACAACAGACAATAAAGCCAAACTCACCAAATTTACTGACAAATGCGTCATCGAATTTACAGGGAATTTAGACGGCAACAAAGTCGTCGAGCAATGGTCTTTTAGAGGCAATACCCTCATTACAGGTAGTACAGCAACATTCGAGAAAGATGGTACCAGTCAAGCCAGCAATTTCGACCTGAACAATGCCCAAGTACAGCAAAATTTCATTAAATTACGTAAAAACTTCGCCAAAGATGCTGTTGTGCAATGTAACTAAGCAACATAGAGGCTTTGTATCTATATGATGCAAAGCCTTTAAAAATATTTAAAATTCAAAACTATAAATTCATTTCCTACAATATCCCTGTACTTACATAAGTTTGCCGATATCAACAAATGGCAGCATACAGATACATCAACACCCTCTAGCAAGCTTGTATCTCTACAATCTTGTAGCGAGTGTTAAGCTGTTGTACTGAACTGTGTAAGTTTCATCTCAAAAGCGAAAACTCATTTTGAATCTGTTTATGATGCCTCACACATCCCCCTCCCAATAACGGGTGCAATGATAGAGGAAGATCCAACATGAACATGATAAAAACTGCATTCATGAGTACCACATTTTTTGCTTCTGCTTCAGTCTTTGCCAATGTCGCAGTCAATGGACAGATCAATGCCTCTGCCGAAGCACAAGGCAATACTCACGGTGTATTACACAACATTCATGAAGGTGTAACGACTTCTGCCAAGAAAGTCGGCAATGGTTTAAGCACAGCAACAGAAAATGTTGGACATGGCGTTCAACATACTTCTGCCCAAGTTGGACAGGGACTCAGCACAGCATCCGAACGCGTCGGTCAAGGCATTGAAAATGGTGCTCAAAAAACTAAATCTACCAGTAAAGCAGTATGGAGCAACACTAAACAGTTCAGCGCAGAACAAATGAAAAATGCAGGTCAAACTGCAACCAAAGCCAAAGACTACAGTGTGGAAAAAGCCGAAAGAACCCAAGCCTATTTGGGGCAAAAAATGCAGCAAGGTAAAGCAACCACTCAACACACTTGGAACAAAACCAAAACTGCACTCAGTACAACTGCACAGGCAGATGTGAACGCACAGGTGGGCGTACATACCCCTATTGCCAAAACTCCGGTTGGGGTTTCATCACAAACGGCAGTGAACACAGCACAATAATGCTACCAATCCATTGGTGTAGACACATTTTTAAACCAAGCAGTACTTGGGCATTCAATGAAAATTCTTGACGTCCGATGGGATACAGCAGAATATGAGGTATCCATTCGATCATGACACTATGCAAAACATGCCAGCCTACAACATGTTTTCTGCAACATAGTGCAGAGCAATAGAGGACAAAGTGCATGCAATTGATAAAAGCCGCCTTAATTTCCAGTACGGTGTTCGTGGCTATGACTCTATCTGCCCATGCTGCAGAAAGTGGCAAGAAAAAAGGCTATGGAGATAATCCAAATATTTTTGAAGTGCTGGGGCAAAAAACCTTAGATACCGCCCAGGATGCTGCCAATGCTGTGGATCGGACGACACAAAAAGGCATTGCCAAAGTCAGACCGAAAGTCGCTGGCACTTGGCAGGAAACCAAAATCTATAGTGAGGAGCAGACTGAAATCGCCAAAGAAAACTCACAGAAAGCCGCCGCTACAGTCAATAGAAAATGGAATGAAGCCAAAGCTAGTGTTTTAGGTGATCCTAATAGCCCGCCTGCTCCCATCGAATCGCACCCACTGAGTCAATCCAGCTCTTCCCCTGCTCAGAATGAACAACTCAACTAAATCACACTATTTTTTAAACCATAAAAAGCGCAGCCGACAGACTGCGCTTTTTTCATTTTTAGTCAGGCAACTTGGCGAATTGGTTGTCCTTGCTGAAAGGCAGTCACATTTTCCACCATCTGCTGCACAATACGCTGTCGTGCATCAACACTGCCCCACGCACTGTGCGGAGTGATAATTAAATTTGGAATATCTGCTGCCAATAGCACATTGCCATCTTTCGGTGGCTCTACTGTTAATACATCGGTCGCAGCACCTGCAATACGCCCTTCACGCAAAGCCTGTGCCAAAGCGGCTTCATCGACAATACCCCCGCGCGCGCAATTAATCAGAAAGGCGCTGGCTTTCATCAATTCAAATTCATCCGTACTGATTAAGTTACGGGTAGAATCGGTCAGTGGGCAATGCAGTGTGAGAAAATCCACCTGTGGCAATAATTCAGACAAAGGTAAGCGACCTTCACGTTGTGGGCGATCAGGTAAAGTAGCAATCAAGACTCGCATATCAAAGGCTTGCGCCAGTTTGGCCACGGCCTGCCCTAGCTCACCATAACCCACAATGCCCAAGGTTTTACCCGCAAGTTCCACAATCGGAAAGTCCAGTAAACAGAACTGTTTTGAGCTATTCCATACGCCTTGCTTCACCGCATGGTCATATTTCAGCAGTGAAGTTGCCAATGCCAACATCAAAGCCAAAGTGTGTTGTGCCACCGCCGAAGTGCCATACCCCTGACAGTTACACACCACAATGCCCTGTGCTTTGGCTTGAGCTAAGTCGACATTATTAGTGCCCGTGGCAGAGATTAAAATCAGTTTTAATTGTGGGCATTGCTGCATCACTTGTGCAGAAATCTGTACTTTATTGGTGATAATGACCTGTGCATCTTGCACGCGTTGTAGCACCTGATCGGTTGATGTTGCAGGATATAAAATCAGCTCATCAAAAGCGGCAGTTAAGGGTCTCAGATCCAAATCATGCTGATCTAAAGATTCCACATCTAAAAATACTGCCCTCATCCCTTGCTCCTGCTATTATTTTCCATGACTCATGTGCAGCTTATTAAAAGCCAAAGCAGGTTTCGGTTCAAGACATACACCGTAAAAAGAAAAATCCACTATTTTGTAGAATCTTTTATACACTCACGCACAGAAAGTCGAATTTGCTGATAAACATAACTCGCGAGCATCAACACCACCAGTACGCTAGCAGCAAAGATGATTGCTGCCAAATCAAAACCTTGATTAATGAGATAAATCAAACTGAAAATCAGTGTGATAGACAAAAGTACAGCAGGTATAAATATCCTATTCATACAACCTGACCTTAAGTGAAAAATAGAAAAGAGTGGATATTTTTTATCCACTCTTTCGATCTTAAACCAATTCAGTTAAAAATCAAGCCATCTAAATCGAATAAGATTCACCTAATTTTTAAGCTTGTTCTACGTCTTCCGATTCTTCGGGTTGCGTCATGAACTTGGCAGTTTCAGGCGTATCCTCAATAAAGTCATTGCCACCATATTCATCACTGCTGAGGTTAAATTGCTTATAGCTGAGCAAATAATAGTCGCTATATTTTTTTAACACCAACGGGTGCATCCCAGCAGACAATTCATCCTGCTCTTTGAACAGTTTCATCACATGACGGTCATTCATGGCAATCACATAGCGTTCATCGTTCAGGCTAATCTGTACCAGACCCGTGCCTTTGGCAAAAATCGGAATCAGAAATTTATGGTTGAGGTTAATCGCATTTTGCGCATAACTTTCAATTTTCTGGGTAATCACGTTAAACACCAGACCATGCCCAAAACTGTCCAACAACTGACTGTTACTTTCCTGTGGCAAATTCACCTGAATGCCCAATTTCAACAGGTCTTGTTCACTGACCTGACGGTTACTGAGTAACTGACGGATAATGCTTTGTTTCAGTTTGGCATCAAAAAACTGGCTGTCTAGCTGCATGTCATTGTTTCTGAGAATTTTCCCTAGTGAACGACGATGATGCGGCAATAGGGTTTCAATCACTTTACGGTAATAAAACTTGCTGCCTTTTTTCACCTGACGAATTTTTTGATAGAAATAAACACTGTCAAATTCGCGAGTTAGAAAATCTTTTAACAGCTCAGAACTTGCCAACACCGCAATGGCATCATGTCCTGTAAAGGGCAAATTCAGCACTTTAATTTCTGGAATAACCTGTTCTAATTCAACAAAATGTGCGCGGTCTTCGGCACAGTAAGGATCATAGACCACAATATATTCACAGTCCGCCGCAATGTCCTGCGTTTGCACCTGCATATTCGCATTGAGTTCTGCATGGTAAAACATGTTATAGCGGCTATCTTCAACCACCTCTGGGTCAATCGAAAACTGTGGGACCAAAGACACCACACGACTTAAACCCAACAGCTTTGAATATTTAATCGCGGCATAGCCTCCCATTGAACCGCCATAACCAATGCGTTTTTGAAAGGGGGCAATTACATCTTCAATGGCTTTGAGCAAGTTGTGCATGGACTCCGCAGGAAACCATGATTTTTCTTTGGGCATAATGCCAATCACATTAAACTCAAATTTGGCTAATGATTTTTCCGCATTGATTGCAAGTCCTTTGGCACGAGTAATTAAGTCACCAAAAGAAAAAACTAACTCGTCAGACGAACCTTTTAAAAAAATAGCGCGAATTTGTTCGTCTTCAAAAATAATGTGTTTATCCATGTCCACACCGAAACAAATCGGCCCTAATTTTTTGTATCAATAAAATTCATAGACCAGCTACTTATTACGCTGTCTATGTAGGAGAATGTGTCGATCTCATCTGAATCACAATCAACAACAAAATAAATCTACGGCGTCACAAATCCGTGGCAACATTTTAACGTATGCTGCAACAGATGTATGTATTAGAAAAACAAGTCCCGCCAACGCTTGCTAAGATCACTCGGAAAGGACTATGTTATTTTATAGATGCACAGCAGATAAAAAAGCGCAAAATATGACACAATCACTTCATCCTGCCGCACAGCAAGGTTTCAGTTCTGCCGCTGAACTTTATCAACAAGTCCGTCCAAATTATCCACAAGAAATTGTGCTGTGGTTAAAACAACAACTCCATCTGACGGCGCAGTCGAAGGTGGTCGATTTGGGTTCGGGTACAGGAAAATTCCTCCCTTACCTGCAACAGGTGACATCCCATATTATTGCCGTTGAACCCATTGCGGAAATGCTGGCACAATTACAGCAAACCTATCCACAGATTGCGACCCTCCAAGCCAGCAGTGATCAGTTACCCATTGCATCGGAAAGTATTGATGCCGTCATTTGTGCCCAATCTTTCCACTGGTTTGCCACGATTGAAAGCCTAAATGAAATCCATCAAATCTTAAAACCCCATGGACAACTGGGTTTGGTCTGGAATCAACGAGATATTCAGGTGGATTGGGTCAAAGCATTGGCAGATGTGCTCGAACCGCTCGAAGGTGATACACCACGATTTCATAGTGGGCAATGGCAACAAGCCTTTGAACAGCAATTTTTATTCAAACTGGATCAGGTCAAAACCTTTCAGCAACTTCACATTGGACGTGTCGAAGACGTCGTGTCTGGACGGCTCCTCTCGACCAGTTTTATTGCAGCTTTACCCAAAAGCCAACAATACCAACTGAAAGCCCAGTTTGAACAAATTGTTGCCGATTACACGGGCAAAGCAGCACAGGATGAAATTGCTTTCCCTTATGTCACCTACGCCTATAACTTTAAGAAAACAACATAAATATTCTTTAGGATAACTGAAATGAAGCACTTTAAAGCTTATTTGCTCCCACTGCTCTGTAGTACTCTGCTATTCACCGCATGCAGCAAAAACAATGAAAATGATGTACCTGATCCCTCTCAAGATCGGATGATGCAAGAACTGGAATCTTCACCAATTAAGGAGTTTCCTAAAACTGCGAATGATCAACATGACATTAAACTTCTGGTCGACTATGACCGTCGTTTTAGTGAAATGAGTGATGCTATGGAAGATGAGCTCATTAAAATGCGTGACAACGGCAGCCTCACCGATGAATTTGCTCGTAATCGCAAACAAGACAATATTCAATCGGCATTAACCATGCTCAAAGATCTGGATTTAAAAACTGAACAAGGCCGATATATTCAAGGGCTGATGGCACAATATTGGGAAAACCAAGCCAAGTTATTAAATCAAAATAGTAAGACTTCGCAAGATATTCCCAACTCAACACCAGACAATATTAAAGGCTTGGGTGAATTCCTACATGCGCAAGAACAACTGGATCATTGGGAAGCACAATATGAACCTGCTGAGAAAAATAAGTCTTAATACAGATTCATCATCTAGAAAGTGAACGCTTTAAACTCAAAAACCAGATGCAATCTTGTTGCCATCTGGTTTTTTATTGCAGTGCAATAAATTTAAGGACGTTCACTGTATTGTGGCAATTCATCCTGAATGCTGTCCCACTCTGCTTTGGAGTCAACAAAAATATGCATGGTCGGTTTTTGCGTTAATGTCGTATCTAAAGTCCCAAGGCGTAACCGATAATATTCTGGTGTATCCATTTTAATACTCATAATCGGCGAACCGCACTCACTGCAAAAGCAACGCTGCGTGGTTTCAGTCGACTGGTAAGCTTTCAGGAATTGTTCACCTTGCACAATTTTAAAATCTGTTTTCTTAATCGGTGCATTGGTGGCAAAGGCTGTGCCATTGGCTTTACGGCAACGTTGGCAGTGACACTGCACAATATCGCCAATTTCACCACGCACTTCATAACGAATTGCACCACATAAACAGCTTCCCGCATAACAATGTTGTGACATCAGTTCAGCCCTGTGAATGAAAGAGTTTTAAATTAGCATGTCTATCTTTGGCTTTATATCACTTTTTAATGTGAAGCCAAATATTCATGCACTCCTTCACCTGCGGCACGTCCTGTTGCAAAACAGGCGGTTAAAAGATAGCCCCCTGTGGGTGCATCCCAATCTAGCATCTCACCACAACAAAAAATTTGTGGCTGTTGCTGCAACTGCAAATGCGCCGTTAAAGCTTCGCGTTTTATGCCACCTGCACAACTAATAGCTTCTTCGATTGAGCGAAAACCTGTTAATTCAATTCGCAACTGTTTAATTTGCTGCGCCAATTTTTCAGGATCATGCCAATCTGCTTTTGGCACCAACTCACGTACCAAACTGGCTTTTGCTGCATCTAAACCAGCTTTACGCCAGACATTACTTAAAGACTGTTTTTTACTCGGTTGTAATTTCTGCACCAACTGCGCATGGCTTAATTCAGGCAACAAATCGAGCATTAACTGCATTTCTGACTGCTGTCTTAAAGCTCTGCCCAGTTTATAAATCAAGCCACTTTCCAAGCCATAATGGGTGATCACAATATCGCCCTGACTCTTTTCAGCAGCATTCACCCAAGCCACAACTCGCTTTAATGGCTGCCCAAATACCGCTTGCATAAAGGTAGACCATTCGCGTTCAACACCGGCGTTACTGGCTTGAAATGGATTTAACTGCTCTGCTGCTAACCATTGTTGCCACTGACCATCACTGCCCAATTGCGGCCAAGAAACTGCGCCACACGCCAGTACAATGGCATCAAAGTCTTCACTAAATTCGCGTTGCTGAACTAAATCTTTCATTTTTAACGTATTGGACTGAATCCCTAAGCACGAATGTCGGTAATGAAATTGCACACCCTGCTCGGTTAAGCGTTTGAGCCACGCTCTAAGTAACGGTGCGGCTTTCATTTCCATAGGGAAAATACGACCTGAAGAACCGATATAAGATTCAACACCCAAGCCCTGCATCCAGTTTTGAATCCATGTCGCATCCCAACGGCGGATCCAATCGGAAAGCCAATCTGCCCGATCATAACGCTGAATAAATTGCTCAAACGGTTCAGCATGTGAAATGTTCAGCCCTGTCTTCCCTGCCATTAAAAACTTGCGCGCAGCAGACGGTTTCTGTTCATATACATGCACATCATAATCCCACTGGCTTAACATCTCAGCGGCCATTAAACCCGCAGGACCTGCACCGATAATCGCAATCCGCTTTTTCATGACTTAGGCATCACTTTGCGTATCAGCAGAAGTTAGTTTTGGCATGTTTACACCCGCCAAAGCCTGAAAATCATCAAAGCGCGTGGTGTAATGCTCGGGTTTTTGAATCAGTAATTGCTGACATAATTCTCCACGCTCCAGATACTTAATCTCAAAATGGGTGCGTGCTGAATCAGAAGCAATCACCTCTTTTACATAAGGTAACTTCCAAACCTCTTGTAGTTGTTGCTCCGCTTCGGCAATGTATTCTGGAATATTACTGGCTAGGGTAATCTGACCATCCACTTGTAGTCGGGACAACAGAAATTCGAAAAATGGCATATTCAGCCAGCGCTGTGCAGGATTATGTGGCTCTGGATTCGGGTATAAAATGAAAAATTGTTGAACTTGCTGCGGTGCCAAAGCATGCACAATCCACGGCAAAGCATCGGCATGCACGGTTTGTAAATTTGTTTGCCCTTCTAATTGATGCTGTTTTTGCATCGCCACAAACTTTTCGCGTGTTCGTTCTATGGCAATCAGCTTGCTGTCTGGATGCTCACGAGTAAACAACAAAGCATGCTTACCTTTACCTGCACCAATTTCCACACAAATCGGCGCTGAATCAATCATGATAAAATCACGCGGAGCATGCATATGCTGTGCTTGAAATTGACGAATCGGCATAATCAGATCAAACTAAAGAAAATCTGCGCCAGTCTAACACTGCACAAAGTTTTGACCAAATCTTCCCATCTATTTCACTGGAGTCTATTATGCCAAAGACCTTTGCTTGCCCACGTTGTGGCAAACCTTCGACTTGGGAAGGTAATCCTTATCGACCATTTTGCTCTGAGCGTTGCAAGCTGATTGATTTAGGTGCTTGGGCAAACGATGACTATAAATTACCCACCGAAGATGCACCTCAGGCAGGAAATTCAGAAGAATAGCCTTTTATTTTTACAATTCATCAAAACGACATACAAATCATTAATTATTTTATACATGATTATTATTTGCACAGGTGCCTTTTGGGTACCATAATATAAATAATGAGAATCATTCTATTCTTTGCTTTTGTATTGTGCTGTGTTTTATTTTGAGAATTTCCCATGAAAGAATTAACCTTAAAAATATTCTTCTACCTTTCTATTGTCTTTACATTGTGTAGCTTTATTCTCGCAATTTACGCACAAGATCTTATGTTTGTGGGGATTGGTATTTTACTGGCAATTGCAGCCGTTTTGTTAGGTTTAGAGAGTAAGCAATTTTCTGCCAACCCTTTCCGTAAATAGCACTTCCCAGTTAATCACTCACTGATGGTTTTATTCACGATTACAGCCTAGTGTCCAATCAAAAAATTAGGCTGTATATTTGATTTTTAAAAAATTTAAGTCAATCTTCCGCATCTCAACAGGATGATGCTTCCATTTGATTGGTCGAGTCACTTAATTCAGCAAAGACCATGCTAAATTGAAGAAGTATTCCTCCAACCATCTCAAAGTTATTCCTACAAATACAACACAGTTATCATATTTTTAAGATTTATCTAGATTTTCCTAAAAACTCCCCTATAATTCATAAAATTTTACGCATCAAGTAACAATTTGTTAAGTTTGTTGCATTTTTGGAAAATTGTGGAATCTCCCCCATGAAAGAATTGGCTTTAAAGTTTTTTTTCTATCTCCTTGTCGTTTTAACTTTATGTGCAGTAACGCTAAGCCTATTCACGCATGACATGATGATCATGGGCGTAGGCATTCTATTGGCAATTGCGACCCTTCTACTTGGTCTCGAGAAAAAACAACACAAAACAGATCCTTTTAGAAGCTAATGCTCTTCAATTTGATTGCCACATAAAAAATGGGAGTGAATGAACACCTCCCATTTTTTATCAATATCATTGAATCTATACACCCTTCAATAACATTGCATTTTACGCTTATTCTCTCTGTAGTGAGCCATTCATTCATGCCCTGTGCAGGAAATTAACCCGCCTTACCTGCCACAAAAGGATTATGCTGTTTTTCAAAACCAATTGTGCTCAGTGGTCCATGCCCAGAAATAAATTGCGTTTCATCGGGTAGGCTAAAACATTCGCGCTGAATCGAGTCGATTAACTGTTGATGATTCCCACGTGGGAAATCAGTACGCCCAATCGAACCTTTAAACAACACATCCCCTGTCCACAATAAACCATATTCTGCGTTATAGAACATGACATGCCCAGGCGTATGACCAGGTGCAAAACGGACTTCAAAGTTTTGTTCGCCCAAGTGCAATGTTTCGCCACCTTCAAGCCACTGTGTCACTTCAACTTTCTCTGGAATTGGAAAACCATAGCGTTCGGAGACTTCTTGGAGCATATCTAACCAAAATTGATCTTCCTTGTGTGGACCAATCACAGGGATATTCCAAATGCGGCTTAAAGTACCCACTGCACCCGCATGATCTAAATGCCCATGTGTCAACCAGAGGGCTTTTACTGTCAAACCCAGTGCTTCTACTTCAGCCTTTAATTTTTCTGGTTCACCGCCAGCATCAATCAGTACTGCTTCTTTGCTTTCAGAATCCCAAACAATAGAACAGTTCTGCTGAAATGCAGTTACAGGTACAATTTTCACTTGAAGCATAGTCTCTGGTCTCTCTTAGGCAGATGCTAATGTTTGTTTTAAACCATCAAGATTAGCTTGCAATAAGCGCAAGAGCAATTGCAGATGGTCTTCACGTGCATTCAAGGCAGGAATATACGCATAGTGCTCACCACCCAATGATAAAAATAATTCAGCATTCTCAATGGCGAGTTCTTCTAAAGTTTCTAAACAATCAGCAGAAAATGCAGGACTCATAATCTGCACCGACTTGACTCCTTGAGCTGCCCAATCTTGCAATAACTGATCCGTATAAGGCTTAACCCACTCTTGCTTACCAAAACGTGACTGAAAACTGATCGCCCATTGTTCATCGGTTAAAGCCAAAGCCTGAGCCAATAATTGTGCTGTTTTACGGCAACGGTCGGCATAAGGATCTCCCTTGTCGGCATAAGGCTGTGGAATCCCATGAAAAGACATCAGCAGCTTTTCTGCCCGACCATGTTCTGCCCAGTAGTCTTTGACACTTTGGGCTAAAGACTGGATATATAATGGGTGCTGATAATAATCGCGGACAATTGAAAGACCGGGCAAATTACGTTGCTTTTGCATCCACTGGGCCAATAAATCGTATAAAGGTGCAGTTGAAGTCGCTGAATATTGTGGAAAAAGTGGCAATAAAATAATATGGTCTTGCGGATTTTGGGTTATTTGCTCAAGCACCGTTGCCATTCCAGGTTGACCATAGCTCATGGCTGGAACCACGTTTAACTCAAATTCTGGATATTTTTCAGTTAAAATTGCTCGCACTTGCGCCACCTGCGCCAATAAAATCTCTCGCATAGGCGAGTCTACAGACCAAATACTGGCATAGGCATGTGCAACACGTTTCGGACGAAACGGTAAAATAAATAACCGTAAAATGATTTGCCATAACGGCTTTGGAATTTCAATCACACGTTGATCAGAAAGAAACTGTTTTAAAAACTTTCTGACTGCTGGTGCAGTGGGTGCATCGGGCGTGCCTAAATTGGCTAAAATAACGGTGATTTTTGCTTTTTCCGCAGGCATGAGTTGACCTTTATTTCCAATTTAACCCACTCACTTTAACAACTTTTCCATGAAATGAAATACGAATAAATACAATTATTTCTATAGAGAAACACGATTATCCGAAAGTAAATGACTTTCTAATAAATGATGCCCTTTCTGAGTTAGTTTCCATAACATGCGTTGTCGGTCGTCCCGCCCAGCAGGACTAATCCATTCGTTTTGACGCATCTGTATTTTAATATTATGTAATGCACGAATATTGATTTGTGAGCGGGCAACTGCATGTGCACGAGGCATTTCAATTCGTGCATCGGCCAATCCAATTTCATTTAAATATTCATTCATGCGTTTAGAAAAATATTCTTCAGGTGTTGGGTTTAAAAAAGTACTGCCCAATACCGCCAAAAGTTGCGCCCATGTTAAGGTCTTCTGAATCTTCAGTTCTTTAAAATTACCATCCTGATAAGCATGTACACGATATTCAAAACTAAAGGCTTCATTCATTGCCACTTTCGGCAAGGTTAAAAATGGGTCGATTTCACGTGTACCTAAATCTCGTTCTAGCTGACTAATTTTGGCTTTAAGGCGATCAATTTCATCATGTAACTTTTGTGCATTTTGAGGTCGCACCCACCCCGTAGTTGGATAGCGCTCCAACATTTGTGTCATATTCAAACGCACTGCCATTTCTAAGTCACGCAAGGTTCGGTAGGTAAAAACCTGATCAACTTCTTGCTGCAACAATTTCCGAAACTCGTTAAATTTTTCTTTCAGCTCTGGTTTCTGGTCATGTAAGGCAGGGTCACGAGAGGCAGGCTCTTCATGCATAAACACAATAACTGGCTTTTGCTTGGTCATGGCATAGATATATTCCAGATGCATATAACCCACACCAGAAACCGACTGTTCACCATATTGGCTGCCCAACAGCATAATCACATAATCACAATCATCAATCTGACGGCGTGCAAAAGCGGTGCTTAATGGTGTTCTTTGTTCTAATCCCCAAGAAAAAAAACCCATGCCCACTAAGGTTTGAGACAAAATCATGCGCTCTGGCTGCATATCTGCCCCAGAAGTCGAAATAAATACCTGATAACGCTTATCGATCATTGGTTATCCTCACCTTTTCTTTTGTATACCGCAATCAAAGTCTTACAGTATGACAACCCCAATTTTTAATATTGATACTCAAGTTTTAAGACGGATTATTGTTCTGCATTTATTTCATGACAATATTGGCGATGCTCCAACTCAAATCAGGTGGAATGAGATGTTGCACAATCGATTCTAAATGCTTGGCATTATTTCCACTGACATAACATGCTATCCGCGGTAAACCATCTTTCCGTCTTTGTTCAAATAATAACTCATTTTTTAACAAAATACGGGAAGTTTGACGTGCAACGGCATAACCTGAGTCAATTAATGTCATTTTTTGCCCAAAAATTGACTCAATTGCAGGTTTCAAGAACGGATAATGGGTACATCCCAGTACCAAATAGTCCGCTCCCTGATCAACTACAGGCTGTAAAATACGTTCTAAGGTCATTAAACAGGCAGGACTCATTTGCTGACCACTTTCAACAAAAGGAACCAGTTCCAAACACGTCACTGCCAAAACATTCACCTGAGAGGGAATAGCAAAACGCTGCATCACATCTTGGATTAATTTGCCACGGAATGTGGCGGGTGTTGCCAGAACCGCAACGGTTTTACTTTGACTTTGCAGAACCGCAGGCTTCAATGCAGGAACCAAACCAATAATTGGGAAATCTTCCCCATAATGTTCACGTAAATAATCCAGACTAAAAGCCGAAGCGGTATTACACGCGACCACAGCAACTTTACAGCCTTGTCGATACAACCACTCAATGGCGCGGGCCGTCAGTTCACGAATCTCCTGATCCTCACGTGGACCATAAGGCACATTCGCGGTATCTGCAAAATAGACAATGCGCTCATTCGGCAAATAGTGTGCAATTTCCTGTGCTACCGATAACCCGCCAATACCTGAATCAAAAATTCCAATAGGTGCATCAGATTGCGCTTTTGGCATGGGATCAACTAAGGGGTAAATCGGATGAATGGCTGTCATAACACACTATTTACGATGAAAGATCAGAATGAATAAAGCTTAAACCTCAGGTGCCCAATTGCAAGTGAAAATCGCCACTTTGTAGGCTTAAAATGGTATCGCCTTGCTGATTTTCAACCAACTCACCCATTTCAATGAGATGAAAAAAAGCGGAACGCTGAATTAAGGCATTTATCCCAAAGCGCACATGTACATAAGGACGTAACTCGCCCGCAAATTCACGCATAAAAATGGAATGTTCAGCATCCACAATAATCAGATCGGCATTGGTTGTGGTGAATTGAATATATTTTTTGTCTGCAATGACCGTAGAGTCAACTTGATTGACGAACAAAGGTTCATCTTCAACCTCGATTTCAATTTGCTCTACTGGTGTCCTTAAATAAAACCGACCCTGTTCTTTCCAAAGCACGCTTGAAAACAAGTCTAATAAGGGCTGGCGCTTAATCAATTGACCTTCGTGCCACCATTCTCCGTTGGCCAAAACCTTCAAATCCATTTTGCCACAATGCTTTGGCTGCCATTGCTCCATAGGAGGAATTGACCTTTTGTGACCGCTCTGTGCACTTTTTAAGTATTGTGCAATACTCATTATGTTTTTATCATCATTTTTCGCTGTATTATTCATCGGATTATTGGAATTAGTTTGATTTACCATGAATTAATGCCTACATGACGTAAAAATATTATGATTCAGCCAATTGGCTAGACCACGGTTTAAAACTATACTAGCCCACAATATATAAAGGCATGATAATCCATTTGTGCCGACTATTTAAGAACACTCATGGCAGCACTGTAAAGAGTCATACAGTTGCCACCTTTAAGTAATATGAGGAGTCCTACATGGAACACATCGAACGTGAATCGATGGAGTTTGACGTCGTTATCGTAGGCGCAGGCCCTGCAGGTCTTTCTGCTGCGATCAAAATTCGTCAACTTGCGATTGAAAACAACTTATCTGATTTATCCGTTTGTGTGGTAGAAAAGGGCTCCGAAGTCGGTGCGCATATTCTTTCGGGTGCTGTACTAGAACCACGTGCGATTAATGAATTATTCCCAAACTGGAAGGAAGAAGGTGCACCTTTAAATGTTCCTGTAACGGGAGATGAAACTTATTTCTTATTATCTGATACCAAATCTCAGAAAATGCCTCACTGGATGGTTCCTAAAACCATGCATAACGATGGCAACTATGTTATCTCTTTAGGTAACGTGGTTCGCTGGTTAGGCCAAAAAGCCGAAGAATTAGAAGTTTCTATCTTCCCAGGATTTGCTGCATCTGAAGTGCTTTACCACGAAGACGGTACTGTAAAAGGTATTCAAACGGGTGACATGGGGATTGGTAAAGATGGCGAACCAACCCATAACTTCACCCCAGGCTATGAATTACATGCCAAATACACCATTTTTGCAGAAGGCTGTCGTGGTCATTTAGGTAAGCGTCTGATTGCCAAATTTGATCTAGATAAAGATGCAGACCCACAGCACTACGGTATCGGTATCAAAGAACTGTGGGAAATCGATCCTGCAAAACACAAACCAGGTTTGGTGATGCACGGTGCTGGTTGGCCTTTAAATGAAACAGGTTCTTCTGGCGGTTGGTGGTTATACCACGCTGAAAACAACCAAGTGACTTTGGGGATGATCGTAGATTTATCTTACGAAAATCCACACATGTACCCATTTGCAGAAATGCAACGCTGGAAAACGCATCCACTCATTAAACAGTATTTGGAAGGTGGTAAGCGTATTTCTTATGGCGCACGTGCTGTAGTGAAAGGCGGTTTCAACTCATTACCGAAGTTTACCTTCCCGGGTGGCTCTTTAATTGGTGATGATGCAGGCTTCTTGAACTTTGCTAAAATCAAAGGTTCGCACACTGCCATGAAATCAGGCATGTTGTGTGGCGAAGCAGTATTTGAAGCAATTGCTGCTGGCGTTGAAAAAGGTGGTGATCTTGCGATTGCCCGTGTAACCGAAGGTGAAGACTTCTTCGCCAAAGAACTCACGGCTTATACTGAAAAATATAATAATTCTTGGTTAAAAGAAGAGTTATACAACGCACGTAACTTTGGCCCTGCGATGCACAAGTTTGGTCAGTGGATGGGTGGTGCTTTTAACTTTATCGACCAAAACGTATTTAAAGTACCGTTTACGCTACATGACTTAGCACCTGATTTCAGCGCACTAAAAACTGTAGATGCGGCAACCTTCAAGCCAAACTATCCAAAACCAGATGGCAAATTAACCTTTGACCGTTTATCTTCAGTCTTCGTTTCAAACACGGTTCATGAAGAAAACCAGCCTGCGCATTTGAAACTGACCGATGCATCGATTCCCGTGAACGTGAACTTACCAAAATGGGATGAGCCTGCACAGCGCTACTGCCCTGCGGGTGTGTATGAAATCATGGAAAATGATGATGGTTCAAAACGTTTCCAAATTAATGCAGCGAACTGTGTTCACTGTAAGACCTGTGACATTAAGGATCCATCACAGAACATCACTTGGGTAACGCCTGAAGGCGGCGGTGGTCCAAACTATCCAAATATGTAATCTCTAATCCACCTTCACTGCAAAAGCATAGCTTTTGCACTTGCGGCAGGGCAAAGCGTTGCTTTGTTCTTCCTGCCTCAGGTGGCGGTGGTCCGAACTATCCAAATATGTAATCTCTAATCCATAAAAAAATCCCCTCCCTGTGAGGGGATTTTTTATTAAAACATATCCGATTTTTGGCTCAACACCATGACTGTTGGTCCAATCGCTGTATGTTCAGCGCCATAGTCCTGATGAATTTCAATCCGGTAATCATCACATTGATAGATATATTTATTCTTTTCTTGCACCCAGCCTTTTTGAGCAACTTTAAATTTTTTGAGAATTCTACTTTTAAAAAGATCCAAATCCGTCTCATAACTCGCCATGGGGCCATCCAGAAAACTTAAACTGAATGAAGTGATGACTTCAGTATCTGGATCATAACGAATATGCTGAACCCAACTCACACCTGCCTTTTTGATTTGTAGATCAGCACCATCGGCAAACGCTAACTGGTAATTATTTCCCCCTAAAACCACAGGTTTCACGGTAGGGTGAAGCTTTTGAAAATCACTGATACTCTGCCCAACCTTTAAACCTGCGACATTCATGGTTTGTACAGGAATTTCACAGGGTTTTGCCCACACGATTGAGCCCGATAAGACAAAAATAGTAAACCCTAAGCATCGAAATATACTTTTCATTTTTATGTCCTAAAATGAGCTGTATTTATTGTTTTAAACTCATATTATTAGGCTCAATCTTAAGATGCTAACGCTTAAGCATTAGCCTTTTTTCACCAAATAATGAAACTCTTTATTGCCATTTTCGTCTAAGCGTTCTTCTTGCAACAACAACTCATGTCCCAAATGCATACAAAATTTAGGAATATCCCACGAGGTCGAATTGTCTGTTGCAAATACCTCTACCACATCCCCAGATTTAGATTTACGAATGGCTTGATGCAACATCATCACAGGTTCAGGGCAACGTAATCCACGGGTATTTAATTGCAGGGTCGGGGTAACAGAGGATTCAGACATCTAGACACTCTTCATAAATTTTCAGCGCCATTCTAACATAAACTCGAAATGACACAGCAACACCTCCCCGCTTATCTGTTTAGCAAGCAAACCATTAACTCAAAGTTTCAACCCATTTAGTTCAGTAAAAGATGACGATAACATTCATATTTTGCAGTACTTTTTGCATAGACATCTGCATTTTCTAAGGTATGATGAAAATAATTTTTTTCATATCTAGAGTCTTTAGGAAAGATCATGCACGATGAATCCAGCCCGTCGTGGGGCATGCGTGGCTTAAGAAAGTGGTTAGGAACTGCACCAGAAACTCGCGACGAATTGCTCAAACTCGTACAAGATTCACGTCGTTTTTTAGAGCCCGATACGGTTGCGATGCTTGAAGGTGTATTCGATCTTCCTGCGACTAAAATCCGCGAAGTCATGACACCGCGCACAGCGATGATTAGCCTGCAAGAAGATGATGAATTACTCGATATTTTGCATGTCTTGATTGAATCAGCGCACTCACGCTTTCCCGTGTTTTCGTCCGATCAACCCGATAATGTGGTCGGCATTTTGTTGGCGAAAGATTTACTGCCTTTCTTGACCGAAAAAGCCAGCAAAGTCGATATTCGGGTGCTCATGCGTCAGCCACTGTTTGTCCCTGAAAGTGCGCGCTCTGACCAAGTGTTACGTATGCTGAAAAACACTCAGACCCATATTGCTGTGGTGATTGACGAATATGGCACCACATCAGGTTTGGTCACGCTTGAAGATATTCTGGAAGAGATTGTCGGTGAAATTGAAGATGAACACGACATGGTCGATGAAGAAGCTCAATATATTGTCCCTGATGATGATCCCAAAACTGCCAATACTTGGTTGGTGCAGGCACTTACACCAATCGAACACTTTAACAATCTTTTAGATGCTGATTTTCCTGATGATGAAGTAGAAACTATGGGCGGTTTGTTGCTTCAAGAAATTGGTTTAGTGAGCGATTTACAAGGTCAAGTGATTGAAATTGGCGATTGGGAATTTACCATTGTAGAAGCAGATGCACGTACTATTCATCTGATTCGAGCTGTCCTTAAATGAGAACATACTTTCATGCGCTGTTAACGTCTTCACAACAACAAAAACAGCTCCCCATGATTTTCCCTTTGATTATTTCCCTTTGTTCGGGTGCCATGTTGAGTTTTGCATTGGCGCCTTACTATTACTGGTGGATTGCCCTACTTTCCCCTGCCTTACTCTATGCCTGCTTGCGCCAACGTTCAGCCAAACACGCATTCTTCATTGGCTGGAGTTATGGCTTTGGGCTGTGGTTTGTTGGTGCTTTTTGGCTCTACACCTCCATTCATGTCTACGGCGATACCAGTGCCGTGCTCAGTGTGCTCATGATTGCCATTATGGCACTGGCAATGGGACTCTTCACCGCACTACAAACTTGGATATATCGCAGATTTTTCCCAGAAACACCCCTCACCTTTGCTCCGCTTTGGGTGTTTTTTGAATGGGCGAAAACCTGGGTCTTTACTGGTTTTCCATGGCTGTTTGTCGGCTATGCGTTTACCGAACGCTTCCTCGATGGCTATGCCCCGCTGTTTGGCGTATTCGGGGTGTCTTTCGTCGTCATCCTCTTGGCCTGCGCGATTGTGGAAATCCTCAACAAACGTCTATTCTGGTTGGTTCCTTCGCTGATTTTACTGCTCGGGGCTTGGGGGGCTGCACAACTACAGTTTGTTCAACCTAAGAATGAAAAACCACTTTCAGTTTCTCTGATTCAAGGCAATATTCCGCAAGACTTAAAATGGCTGACCGAATACCAAACCCAAACCTTAATGATCTATGCTGAACTCAGTCGTAGTGAATGGGGACGTGATTTAATCGTTTGGCCTGAATCTTCCATTCCAATGTTCCAAACCGACATTCAGCCATTTTTAAATGCCATGAAAGTTCAAGCGCAAAAAACGGATACGGGATGGGTTACAGGAATTCCTTATTGGGATTTAAAAGCATCTCAGCAACAAGGCTCCCCAATGTTCTATAACAGCATCATGGCTTTGGGCAGTCAATCCGAAGGACTGTATAAAAAACAACGTCTGGTGCCCTTTGGTGAATACATTCCCCTATCAGGTATGCTGAGTTGGGTATTGCCCGCCTTACAAAATGACCCGACTATGAGTGGTTTTTCACGTGGTGCATCCGATCAGCAACCCTTACATATCAAACAGCATAATTTAGCCGCTGCAATTTGCTATGAAGTGGCTTATCCGAATCTAACACGACGGAATGCCAGCAATAGTGACTTCCTTGTGACCGTTTCTAATGATGCGTGGTTTACAGGTACAGCAGGCCCTTGGCAACATTTACAAATGGTACAAATGCGTGCTAAAGAGAATGGGCGTTGGTTTATTCGTGCCACCAATACTGGTGTAACTGCCTTTATTGATCATCAAGGGCATATTGTGCGCCAAGCGCCGATTGATCAAAAAGCAGTACTACGGGGTGATTTACCTGCAATGCAAGGTCAGACACTCTACAATCGTCTAAGTGACTGGCCAATCCTCGGATTTTCAGCGCTACTTTTGATTATGGGTTGGTTCTTCCGCCCACGAAAAGTTGATATTTCATTTAAAAGCAGACGCTAATAAAAAAGGGAGATTTTGAAATCTCCCTTTTTTTATTCTGATGTTGAATAAAACTTCAGAAATCTAGAATCAATTAAAACATTGAAGCAAACTGACTCGCAAAATAAGCGACCAAGCTAGATAAAAACAGCATCGGTACATAACGATAGGCAGAAAAGATTGTTTGCTCAATGACAGAATTCAGACTTTGCGATTGCCAAACGGTTGCTTTAAGCGCACTCATAAAACACACCGTGACCCATGCACTCATGACACTTAAGGTCAAAAAACCAATCATAATCTGGCTGCTGCCTTCGGTATGTTGCCATAAACTCATGGCCCCATTCATCATCGGCAAGACAGTTAAAATCAATAGAACAGATTTCAGCATCGCCCAATGAAATTGGGTGATTTCATCTGATAAAACGAATGCTTTCATTCTATTCTCCCCATCACATTTTTGTTCTTAAATTTATTATGCTAGGTTTTTTTCAAATAAAAAGTCTATTTATCCATATACTTGACAATTTTTGTAAACATTACGGCTAGGAATAATTCTTATTATAACTCTCAAAAACTATTTATTATTTTTATTTATTTAAGTTCAAACACTTATATTAACATTAATAAATAAGAAAGATTATCACTTTATTTATAATTGAATCACTCAATAAAATAAAGTGATAATTTCCATCCATTAACTCAGGCGATATTGATTAAGGTTGATAATAAATATCGGCATCAGTCCCTTCGCCACCTTCTTTACCATCGGCACCAAACGAATATAAATCGAAAGCACGACCTTCAGCACCCGGGTTAATGTATTGAATATCATTTTCCCAACTGTCTTTTGGATAACCACCTTTGACATAACCACCCTGCATCCAATTTTTTGCCGACGCGGGCTGATTCACCAAGGCATCTAAACCACCATCTTGCATCGATGGGTATTTACCATTATCTAATTTATATTGATCCAGCGCACCTGCAACCCCTTTTAAGGTGATCACCGTGGTATCGACTTTGGCTTTTTCACCACGCCCCATGACATTCGGTACAATCAGCGCAGCCAACACCCCTAAAATAACAATCACCACCATCACTTCAATTAAAGTAAAACCCGATTGTTTGGTTTGATATTTATTCACTTGCATTCAACCACTCACTCTTCAATCTTTATATTCTTTAAATCATATTGTTCATATTAACGATCGGCAGCATCACTGCAATCACAATCACCAATACAATACTGGCCATAAGCACCAACATTAGCGGTTCAAGTAACGCCAATAAAGTCGAAATTAGGGTCGTGACTTCTCGATCTTGCATGGTCGCAGCACGCTCCAACATGCGATCTAATTCACCTGAGGCTTCGCCACTCTTGATCATTTGTACCATCATCGGGGGGAAATAACCACTGCGCTCCAGTTGGGTTGCCAAGTTGCCCCCTTCTGTGACTTTTTCAGCCGCCAAATCGACCGAATCCCGAATCACCCAGTTATTGCTGACCGCAGCACCAATGCGTAATGCATCTACTAGCGGTACACCTGACTTGGTTAGAATAGACAAGGTACTGGCAAACCGTGCTGCATTAATACCACGTGATAATTTACCAAATAATGGCAATTTGAGCGTTAAACGATCAAAAGCATAATGTCCTGCGGTGCTCTTTAAAAACCGTAAAAGAAACACGATCCCCAACACCGTTGCAATGATTAAAAATGGCCAAGCTACGCGAATAAAAGCACTGGCTTTCATCAGCGCAACTGTAATCCAAGGCAAAGCATCTTTATTCTGATCGAAAGTTTTGACAATATCGGGAACCACGTAGGTCATCAGCCCCATCACAATCGCAAAAGACATCAGCATTAAAATAATTGGGTAAATCATGGCACCTTGAATTTTCTTTTGCATGGCAAAGCGATTCTCGGTGTAATCTGCCAATTGCTCCAGAATCAAATCCAGATGACCTGAACGCTCGCCCGCCGCAATTGTTGCACGGTAAAGTTCAGGAAAACGCCCAGATTGCTGCAAGGCATTGGCTAAGGAGTGTCCTTCCAAAACTTTGGAACGAACCGACACAATTAATTGTTGCACATGGGCTTTTTCACTTTGCTTGGCAACCGCTCGTAAAGCTTCTTCTAATGGAATTGCCGCAGCCACCAACACCGACAATTGACGCGTAAAAAGAGCTAAATCATAGGCGGTAATCTTTTTTTGAAACCAGCGCGATCCTTGCTGTTTGGTTTTGTGTTCTACAGGATCGACACTAATCGGGATGAGCGATTTCTCACGTAATTGCTGACGTATTTGTCGTGCCGAATCACCTTCTAGCACGCCTTTTTGCTGCTTCCCTAAAGCATCAATGGCGGTAAATTGATATGCAGGCATTGTAATGCTCTAATTTTCCGAAATTTCCTTCAGCGCTGTTGCGTCTGACCCCTAAAATCATTCATATTCTTCAATATAAATTTTATTTGCACACTCTAACATAACTCAAGACTTCACACGACGAACATTCAGCCGGAACCTTTGACCCTTTTATGCCAAATACAGTATCGCCCCCTCTCGTGCCTTATCGGATTCGCGTAGCCGTTCCAGCCCATGTTTATGACTGTTTCGACTATCAAATTTCCGCAGATGATTATGCGCAGGCGAAGGTTGGAGCGCGTGTTGCTGTGCCCTTTGGATCTCGAAATTTAATTGGTGTGATTATGCAAAAACTCACACCTGACACTCCAGAGAACCCCAAGTTTAAGCTAAAACCCATTCAAGCTTTGCTAGATGACGATGCCATTCTAGACAGTAAAGTTTTAACTTTGTTGACATGGGCAGCGCAATATTATCAATTTCCAATTGGCGAAGTGGTGCAAAGCGCCTTGCCAAGCTTATTACGTCAAGGCAAACCGTATGATCTGTTGGCCCACATGTGGCGGCTGCTTGACCCACATGCAGATGAAAAAGTTAAGCGCTCAGAGAAGCAGCAACATGCTTATAAAATTTTAAAACTCCATCCCGCAGGTACGGCAGAAAACATTCTGAATTTGGCGGGCATTGAAACCGCGACTTTAAAAGCACTGGAAAAGAAAGGCATCTGTGAAGCCTATTTAGAACAAAAAGATTTTAGCCCACAAGCCCTGAGTTTGGCGCAAATGCCTCTGACCGCCAACCCCGATCAAAAGCATGCCATTCAGCAGGTACTGAAATCACTCTCGTCTTATCATGCCTATTTACTGGATGGTTTAACAGGTAGCGGTAAAACTGAAGTTTACTTGCAAATCATGTACGAAGTCCTGAAGCAAGGCAAACAAGTGTTGGTGTTGGTACCTGAAATTGGTTTGACACCCCAAACGATTAGCCGATTTCAATCGCGTTTTCACTGCCATATTGCCCTGCTGCACTCAGGACTGACGGATGCTAAACGTTTACAAGCATGGCAAAGTGCACAAATGGGCAAAGCCTCGATTATTTTAGGCACACGTTCCGCCATTTATACCCCATTGCACAATTTAGGTTTGATCATTTTAGATGAAGAGCATGATCTGTCTTTTAAACAGCAAGAAGGTTTTCGCTATCATGCCCGTGATGTGGCACTGTATCGGGCGCATTTGGAAAACTGTCCAATTATTTTAGGTTCAGCAACGCCGAGCATGGAAAGTTATGCACTGGCCGATCAAGGTAAACTAACTCGACTGGAATTAAATGAACGTGCAGGCACGGCGCTGTTGCCCAAATTACATATCTTGGATTTAAAAGTCGGGCGCAAACAGCATGGTTTTAGTCAGTTTTTACTGGATGAAATGCACAAGCGTCTGGCGCGCAAAGAACAGGTACTGATTTTTCTCAATCGACGGGGCTATGCCCCTGTACTGATTTGTGAAAGTTGTGCTTGGCAAGCGAAATGTCCGCATTGCGATGCCAACTTTACTTTACATACCCAACCTTATCAGCATTTGCATTGTCATCATTGCGGCACCATTCATCGCATGCCTGATCATTGCCCGCAATGTCATCACACTGAGCTCAAACCGATTGGCATGGGCACCGTCAAAGTTGAAGAAAGTTTAAAAGAACTCTTTCCAGAATTTGAAGTCATTCGGGTCGATCGAGATTCCACCAGTCGTGTTGGTAGCTGGCAAAAAATTTATGATCGCATTCAAAAAAGCGAGCCGATTATTTTACTCGGCACGCAAATGCTCGCCAAAGGGCATCATTTTCCCTATGTGTCTTTGGTGGCAATTTTGGACATTGATTCAGGCTTACTCAGTGTCGATTTCCGTGCACCAGAACGCACTGCCCAACTCATTGTTCAAGTGGCGGGCCGCGCAGGTCGTGGTGAGAAAAAAGGCGATGTCTATTTACAGACCTTACGCCCAGAACACCCGTTATTGCACACTTTAGTGGATGGTGATTATCGACAATTTGCTCGCCAGACGTTGAAAGAACGACAACAGGCGTTATTTCCACCGTTTCGTTATGCTGCGCTGATTCGCTGTGAATCAAAAAGTCAGGAACAAAATCAACAGTATCTTACCGAACACGCACAACAACTGCGTCAGATTTCAGAACTTAATATCGATATCTGGGGACCCATTCCTGCCCCAATGGAGCGTAAAGCGGGTCGTTATCAAGCGCATATGGTGCTATTGTCTCAAGATCGGGCACGTTTACATTATTATTTGAGAGCATGGTGGCAAAACATGTTGCAGCACAAACCTGCCAACATGAAACTGAGTCTGGATATAGACCCACAGGAGTTGAGTTGAGTCTAAGTCAGCACTTCAGCAAGTCATCACAACTTTTAATTTCAGGATAGATGCATGTCGTTATTGTTGCAAATCACGCTTTTTTTAGGTGCCGCGCTGATGGTGGTGCCACTACTAAAACGATTCGGCATTGCTACAGTCTTGGGATATTTAATCACAGGGATTCTCTTGGGACCTCACGTCCTGAACATTGCCAATGATCCCGAAGCTATTCAGAAACTCGCTGAATTTGGCGTCATTCTTTTGATGTTTTTAATTGGTTTAGAACTAAGACCACAACGACTCTGGAATTTACGTCAATCTATTTTTGTCATGGGCAGTGCACAGGTGGTTATCACTGCTGTGGTTATTGGATGCATCCTCTTATTGGTATTGCAACAAGGCATGGCTGCCAGTTTGGTCATTGGTAGTGCACTGGCGTTGTCATCCACCGCCTTCGTATTACAACTGCTCACAGAAAAGCAGCAACTCAATACCAGTTATGGACAGCAATCTTTCTCGATTTTACTGTTTCAAGATATCGCAGCGATTCCTCTGATTGCCGTGATTCCTCTTCTGGCAGGCGTAGAATCAACGCATTATGGCATTGCTTATTTTGCTGCGATTGTGGCGGCATTTACAGGGCTGTTTTTATTCAGTCGCTATCTGATTCGTCCTTTTTTCCGCTTTGTAACCAAAACGGGCGCGCATGAACTGATTACGGCGGTTGGGCTATTTATTGTTTTAGCCGTGGTGATGCTGATGGATCTGCTCAATATCAGCACCACACTGGGTGCATTCTTAACGGGAGTATTATTGGCAGATTCCGAGTTCCGACATGAACTGGAAGCCAGTATTGCACCGTTTAAAGGACTGTTACTGGGTCTGTTTTTTATGACGGTGGGCATGCTGACCCCCATTCATATTTTATGGCAACAACCTGTGTTTATTCTGGCAGGCGCAGTACTCCTCTTGCTGGTTAAGTTTACGACACTCACGGCGATTGCTCGCTATTATCAGGTCTCTTGGCCCAACAGCTTGCTGCTTGCCAGTTGTTTGGCACAGGGTGGAGAGTTTGCCTTCGTGGTGTTCAGCGTGGCACAAGATGAACAACTCATCTCTGCTGCCAGCATTGCACCCATCACCCTCATCGTGATTATCTCCATGATGTTGACCCCGATTTTGTATTGGGTGATTCGTCAAGGTGTAGTGCCGCGTCTTACGCCTGTTACCGTCCCTGAATATGATGATATTCCTGAACAACACTCCGCCATGATTATTGCGGGCTTTGGTCGGTTTGGACAAATCATTGCCCGTGTCGCGCATTTACAGCATCAAAAATTTACCGCCATCGACAGTAATTTAGAAAAGGTCGATTTTGTCCGTAACTATGGTGGTCATTTATATTATGGCGATGCCACCCATCCTGATATTTTAAGAGCCGCAGGTATTGAACAGGCCAAGGTGTTTATTTTAGCCATTGATGATATTGAAGACTCGATGAATGTGGCACGGCATATCCGCCTCAATTACCCCGAGTTACAGTTATTAGTCAGAGCACGAGATCGACATCATGTACACTTATTACGTGACTTGGGTGTCCAGCACATTTGGCGAGAAACCTATTTATCTTCACTTGGCATGGCATATAAAGCCTTGTGTGACTTAGGCATTAGCGAAACCGATGCCCAAAAAAGTATTGAGTTATTTCGCGATTATGATGAACAACTCTTGGCACAGCAACAACGCGTTTATACCGACGAACAAAAGGTATATGAATCGCACCGAAACGCCCTTGCTGAGCTGGAACATTTGTTTGAGCGTGATACAGAAATTCGAATGGTAGAAACAGGTGTAAATTTACAACGTGGTTTAGATTCTACCCGAATAGATGTGACACGAGATGAAGCAAATTGACTTGTGTTTTACAATATCGCCACCATTAAAGCAGGGTTTTGGAGAAAATTATGTCTGATATACGTCAACGCTTTTATATTGAAGATTGCCCTGTTCGTGGTGAAGTCGTTCATTTGGAAGAAACCTTACAAACGATTCTTGCCCAACGTGACTATGCTCAAGCCGTACAAATTTTACTGGGTGAAATGCTCAGTGCAACCGCCTTGCTTGCCAGCACGCTGAAAATTAAAGGGCGTATCAGCTTACAAATTCAAGCCTCTGGAACATTTAAATGGGCCATGGCGGAATGCAACCATTTAGGTGAAGTTCGTGCCTTAGCCGACTATGAAGAAGATCTGCGTTTCCACGCCGCAACTGACAGCAGTACGGTGCTAAAAGCGCTCAGTAATCCCATTCTTTTTATTAACATTGAACCTGAATTTGGTGAGCGTTATCAAGGGATTGTACCTTTAGATCAACCTACCTTAGCGGGCTGCTTAATGCAGTATTATGATCTTTCAGCGCAAATTCCTACCCGTATTGTATTGGCAAGTACAGCGCAACGTTCAGGTGGTTTACTCATTCAGTTGTTACCGCGCATCAGTGAAGAAGAACAGCAACGGATCGATGAAGATTTATGGCCACGTCTGACTATGCTGACTGAAACATTAAAAATCGATGAGCTGACAGACTTAGATGCCAATGAAATTCTGTATCGTTTATATAATGAAGAAGACGTTCGCCTACCTGAAATTGAACAACTCAAGTTTGGCTGTACCTGTTCTAAAGAACGTTGCGCCAATGCTTTACAACAAATTGGCGTAGAAGCTGTACGTGAAACACTAGAGCATCAAAATCCGATTGCTATGGATTGCCAATTCTGTAATACCCAATATCAGTTCACGGCCGAAGAAGCCCTCGGTTTATTTGGCGAACATTTAAGTTAAGCACTCATCAACCGTCTATCTGCCTGTTGTTATGCATTTCATTGCGGGTCAACAGGCAGTTTATCCTCTGCTAAATTAATAAGAACATTCCATGTCCACTTGCTACACCACAGCCCTGATTTCTGTGCGCTTGGAACAAGATGATATATTCAACGTATAAAAAGATACGCTAAAATAGCGTGACGAAGATAACAATTTTTTTGTTGAACTGCGTCTCTACATGATAAAAAAATCATCATTTCAATATGTGATTCATTCAAACTTAACGGATATACACTGAGGTAATATTTCATGGGAACTCGCTTTCTTTCCCGTACGGTTTTCATTACAACTTTGCTGTGCAGCACCTACAGCATGGCAGCCACTGATCCCCTGATTGGCAGATGGAAAACCATGGATGATCGTACAGGTCACTCACTGGCAGATGTCATCATCAGTAAAAACCAGCATAATATCTACAGTGCACAAGTGATCGAAATACGCTCATTATCAGGCAAGGATAAACTGACCACTTGCCACAAATGTACAGGCCATTTAAAAAATCAACCGATGATTGGCTTAACCATTTTATCGGGTTTAAAGAAAAATCCTGAAAAACACAACCAATATATTGAAGGCAAATTTCTTGATCCGCTTTCAGGACATCATTATGTTTCGGAAGCACATTTAGTTCAGCACGCCAAATATTTGCAAATTCGCGCTCAAGAGGCTGGTTCTTCGCATGTTCGCCAGATGACATGGGTTAAAGTCCAGTAAAATTCAAACCCAGCTATGCCAACAAAAAAGCCCTCCGTGGGCTTTTTTTGATTGTCATGATTTGAAACAAATACGAACAGTTCTACACTACTTCCCACTTTCAGAAAGACATAATAATATTGATTAAATTATCATCGATTTTATTAAACACGTATGTCTAAAAATTATTATGAAATTCTAGGAGTACCACGCAATGCTCCTCCCGACCAAATTAAAAAAGCCTATCGGAAGCTAGCGCGAAAGTACCACCCTGATATTAGTAAAGAAAGTGATGCTGAAGCCCGTATGCAAGAACTTAACATCGCATACGACACGCTGAGTAACGAAGAAAAGAAAAAAGAATATGACTTCATCCTAGATCATCCTGAAGGTTTTTCAGGATTTGGGGGACAGGCAGGTGCATCTGGGTTTGATGATGCTCAATTTTATCGACAAGGATTTAACCAAGGTAATTCTTCAGATTTTTCAGGCTTTGAAGACTTATTTGGTCGCTTTGGAACTGGTTTTGGAGGAGGGAGTTATCAATATAAACAAAAACAGTCATCTTTTCGGGGTGAAGATCAACATGCCAAGCTAGAGATTGACTTAGACGTTGCCTTTCATGGCACTTCTCAACAAATTACGCTGCAAATTCCAAGCATTAATGCTTATGGTGAACCAGAAGTCCAACGTAAAACTCTAGAAGTCAAAATTCCGAAAGGAATGAAAGAAGGACAACAAATTCGCTTGGCAGGTCAAGGACAAACAGGTATCCGTGGAGGTGAAAATGGTGATTTGTATATCGAAATTTACTACAAAGATACCGCGCAATACCGCGTTGAAGGTGCAGATATTTATTACACGCTGCCTGTGACCCCATGGGAAGCCGCGTTAGGACAACAAATTGAATTACTCACGCCAGCAGGCACTAAAGTTCAGGTGAACCTCCCCAAAAATGCCAAAACAGGACAACAATTACGTTTAAAAAATCAAGGGATTCCCAATAAAACAGCAGGACATTTATTCTTGATTCTAAATATTGTGAATCCACCTGCACAAAACGCTGAGCAAGAACAAGCTTACCGCGCTTTTGCTGAAGCCTTTAAGCAGTTTAAGCCTCGACAACTTTAAGGAGAACGCTATGACAACTATTCATTATCGAGAAATTATTTGCGACGGTTATAGCAGCGCAGAGATCGTCGATGAACATCGTAGTTTCGATTTAAAACATTTTGCCGAAGCCTGTGGTCAAAGCCCAGAATGGGTTTTACAACTACTGGAATACGATATTTTAGCCACACGCCCAGAAGAGCGGATTCATCAATTCTTTGGTGAAGATGTCACACGTGCGCGTAAAGCCTATCGTTTACAACGTGACTTTGATGCCAGTTTTTCAGCAGTCGCTATGATGTTGGATCTTATTGATGAAGTACAACAATTACGTCGCCAAGTTCGACATGCTCACATACAAGAATCATAAACCCTTGATACAGCCCGTTCCTTGAGATTAAAACATCATTGAATGGGTTGTTGTTCTTTTATCATTTACTTGAGAGAAATACGGTTACTATGAAGACAAAAGAATGTAATAAGAAAGTTAAACTGATGTTTCCTGAGCATCGTGAAATTATTCCACAATTGCGTCAGGATAATCCGCATTTTGCGAAAATTTTCGAAGAACACGCAGAGTTGGATCAGGAAATTTACCAACGTGAGTTGAATCCAGTGTTTCGTATCAATGATGATATTGAAGCGTTAAAGCGTAAAAAACTGCGTCTCAAGGATGAGATTTATCGCTTACTGCAACATCATGTAAATTCACAAGCCTAAGTTGTGCATGATGCCATTAAAATAAAATCAGATCGTACTTTTTAGGCTATATAGAGCATATAAAATGAAGATGTCAGTTTCGTGACATCTTCTTGTATTGTCTCGTGATTATTTTAATTTTGTCAGTTTTTCTACTTCTTTCAAGGTCACTTTAACCCCTTGCTTGATAGGTTCATAATCGAGAAACCAGAGCAAGCCCACATGCTGATCTTGGTGCTGCTGTGCCAACATATCAATGACGCTTTTTTCTCCACGACCCACCAAGTGCCGACGATAAAAATACAATAGGAGCCAAACGGTCGTGATCAACATCACCATCAACATTAACCAAAATCCAATGGGAGATTTTAATCCTGGTATAAATTCAAAATTCATACCATATATCCCTGTCAGTAAAGTTAATGGTGCGAAAATGGCGGTAATAATTGCCAAAATCCTCATATTTTCATTGGTTTGGTTAGCAATCGCTGAAAAATGTAATTCGATTGCGGCCTGTACTGCACTGCGTAAACGCGTCGTATGCTTTTGAATCCGCTCCACATGACTGACCAAATCGTCGGTACGTACCAACACAATATCGCGTTTTTCGGAGCGCTTTTTGGATTTCAAGTGTGGATAGTTTTCAACAATTTCATCGCGTAATTCTTGCAAGACCTCTATTTGCTCTTCACACAAATTTTCAATTTGCTGAAATGCCATGTTTTCTTGTAACAACTGATTCCACTTGGTAAAACGTCGATGGCCTTGCAATAACTCTTGTTGCCAATATTCTACGCGTCGTGTCAACGGAACTCTCAAATCCAAGTAACCATCAACCATGGCATTGAGTAAACGTAAAGCCAAATCTAAAGGGCTATGCGACAGCTTACGGGGTTTGTTTTGCTCACTCAGAGTGCGTGCCGCAATTGATTTTACCCGTTCAATATATTGCTCAATAATTTGATTGCCCTGCTCCCGTACCGTAATCAACACTTGTGACGTCAGGATAAAACTAATCGGTGTAGTGGACAGCCCAAAAAACCGCTCATGCTGTTCTAATGCTTGTTCACCTGTCTTAATTTTGTCATCTGGCGTAATGAGTTTTCGGAAAATGAGCAAGTCATAATCTTCCATCGCATCGAAAGCACACGGATGCTCCAGATTTAAAATATCTCTTAAGTGAAACTCGTTCAGACTCACCCCGGTCATTTCAAACATTTGACTTTGCCAGTCTTCGGCATGATTTACGACATCTTCGCGGGTACTATCAATCCAGATAAATTCAGGCTCCACATCATCCAATGCCTGTTGTTGTACGTAAATATAAGCATCCGTAGGATGTTGATAAAAATAGTAGCTTTGCATCTATTCTGTCACTCTATTCCGTCAATCTTGTTGTTTAATTCATGCGATTGAGTGTAATGCATTATGCTTAGGATATTCATTTTTATCGCAATTTCACCACAAACTTTATCGTTTTACACCGCACTGAAATAAAAAAATTAAGCATAAAAAAGCCCGCTCAGTAGAGCAGGCTTTTTATTAAAAGATGATCAAAGCATTAAACTTGTTCAACATCTTTCATGGTTAACTTGATACGACCACGGTTGTCGACATCAGCAACTTGTACTCTCACTTCCTGACCTTCAGCCAACACGTCTGCAACATTGGCAATACGTTCGTTCGAAATTTGTGAAATGTGAAGTAAGCCGTCAGTGCCCGGTAAAATATTTACGAACGCACCGAATTCAACAATACGAATCACTTTACCTGTGTAAATTGTGCCTGGCTCAATTTCAGCAGTAAGCGCTTGGATTTTTGCAACAGCAGCAGCAGCAGCAGCTTTAGTTTCACCAAATACACGAACTGTACCGTTGTCTTCAATATCAATTGCAGCTTTCGTTTCTTCCGTAATGGCACGGATGGTCGCACCACCTTTACCAATCACGTCACGAATCTTGTCTGGGTTGATGTTGATTACTTGGAACGTTGGTGCATGCATTGAAATTTCAGAACGTGCACGAGAAATCACTTGATTCATTTCGTTCAAAATGTGCATACGACCAGCATAAGCTTGGTTTAATGCAGATTCCATGATCTCTTCAGTGATGCCTTCAATCTTGATGTCCATTTGAAGTGCAGTAATACCGTTTGCAGAACCTGCTACTTTAAAGTCCATATCACCTAAGTGATCTTCGTCACCCAAGATGTCAGAAAGTACTGCGAAACGCTCGCCTTCTTTCACTAGACCCATTGCGATACCCGCAACTGGTGCTTTCAATGGAACACCTGCATCCATAAGGGATAAAGAAGCACCACATACAGAAGCCATTGAAGATGAACCGTTCGATTCAGTAATATCCGATACGATACGAATGACGTACGGGAAGCGGTCAGCCGCAGGAAGAACAGCTTGTACACCACGACGCGCCAAACGACCGTGACCAATTTCACGACGCTTAGGACCAGATTCACGGCCTGTTTCACCAACAGAGTATGCAGGGAAGTTGTAGTGCAACATGAAGTTGTCAGTTTTAGTACCTGCAAGGGTATCAACCATCAATGCATCACGTGTATTACCCAAAGTGGTGGTGACCAACGCCTGAGTTTCACCACGTGTGAATAATGCAGAACCATGCGCACGACCTAATACGCCCACTTGAACGTCAATCGCACGAACAGTTTTCGTGTCACGACCATCAATACGTGGTTTACCAGACAAGATGTTGTCACGTACGGTACGGTATTTCAAATCTTCAAAGAGTTCGTTTACTTCGTCAGCAATACCAGTTTCATCATTTTCAGGAACAAACTGTGCAACTGCTTCTGCATAAAGTGCATCAAGTGCCGCATAACGGTCTTGTTTAACCGCAATCGTATAGGCTTCAGAGATTTTCGCTTCGAAAGCAGCTTTTAATTGCTCAAGAAGGACTTCATTTTTAGTTGGAGCAACCCAAGTTGACTCAACTGCACCCGCAGCGGCTGCAAATTCTTTAATTGCTTGAATCGCGATTTGCATTTCGTCATGACCGAAAAGCACGGCGCCCAACATTTGGTCTTCTGAAAGTTCTTTCGCTTCAGATTCAACCATAAGAACTGCTGATTCTGTACCTGCAACCACAAGGTCAAGATCACTTTCTTTCAACTGTTCGTTGTTTGGGTTAAGAATGTATTCACCGTTGATTAAACCAACACGTGCGCCACCAATTGGACCACGGAACGGTGTACCTGCAATCGACATCGCTGCAGATGTACCTAACATTGCTGCAATATCAGCTTCCATAGTTTTATCAGAAGAAATAACCGTTGCAGTTACTTGAATTTCGTTGAAATAACCTTCTGGGAACAACGGACGAATTGGACGGTCAATAAGGCGTGAAATTAAAGTTTCAGCTTCAGATGCACGACCTTCACGCTTGCCATAACCACCTGGGATACGACCCGCAGCATATTGTTTTTCTTGGTAGTTAACAGTCAATGGAAAGAAGTCTTGACCCGCTTTTGCTTTAGGCTGTGCAACAACTGCAACTAAAACAGTCACGCCACCCATTGTAACCACAACCGTGTTTGCTTGACGTGCAACACGACCTGTTTCAAGTACGACATTGTACTGACCGTATTGGAATTCTTTACGAATAATATTAAACATAGACATGTATTTTTTTCCTAGTTCTTGTGAACAGCTATTCTAGTGGAGACCCCTAAGGTTTGGCATTCGCAACCAAAAGCTTGCGCAAATGACAAAGCTTAGAAGCCGACCTCACTAGACACACTATTTTCAAACACAAAGAAGGAGCGAAACATTCGCCCCTTCCCCATTATCTAGACATAGCTAGATATACTTCAGTTTTCAGTAATACAGCATTTGACATGCAATAATCCGAAAATAAAAGTTTCAATCGAATTAACGACGTAAACCTAAAGCACCGATCAAAGCAACATAACGGCCATGATCTTTACCATTTAGGTAGTCAAGTAACTTACGACGTTGGTTAACCATACGGATAAGACCGCGACGGCTATGGTGATCGTGCTTGTGCTCTTTAAAGTGACCTTGTAAGTCATTAATTTGAGCAGTTAAAAGCGCTACTTGAACTTCTGGTGAACCAGTGTCGTTTTCAGCACGAGCAAATTTAGCGATAATTTCTGCGCGATCTGTGTTTGTTAAAGCCATTCGATTTCTCCGAGATGCTTAATTAAGTTACATTTGATACAAATCAAATTGATTCTTCAAAACCAATTTGACTGCCGTGCATCACTACAGCAAGTCCGATATTTTAAGGGAAAATGGTGCTGATTGCAAAATATGCGCACTATTTAAATTTACTAAACAAAAAAAGAACCTGATTTTGGACTTCAAGTATTCAATCTGGGATGAAATGTCATTCCATCCAAAGTTAAAATTTAAAAAATGAACATTGGATCACATTTTCAATAAAATTTAACTGTGAAAGATACATTTTCTGACTGAGTAAAATACCAAATCTAAGCAATGCCCTTTTTAAGCCACAATACACAACTCTCTACCAATGCAATTATCCAAAATCTATTCAAATAATAAAATGCCAGAGAATGACTGGTCATGTTGTATACAACAAACAGCACATCGGGCTTCAACCCCCAAAATAATGTGCTTTATTTCTCACTAAAAACGATTTAATACAAGTTTAATCCTATTTCAAACATTCAAAATTTTGATACTTTTTGCAAATCCTAAAATATATTCATACAGAATGAAAAAAGCCCAAGCAAAGCTTGAGCTTTTTTCATTGCGCTGTAGTTCTTATATTTATTGTTATACTTGTTTTTATTATTGCGCATAATGCGCTTATTGTGACAAACAATCCTTGTTTCCACTTTATGTCCTTATGTGTAATATTTTGCCACAATGAAATCAGAAGACTAGAGGTGTTTTTCCAAACTCAGTGTACGTTTTTGCGTACATGGGTTTACATCAGCAAAAAATGAAGTCTATGAGAAAAAATGTATTGCTGAAAACAAAATTCAAGTCAATAAAAAAGCCCTGTAGTCTCTCCCAAAACTACAAGGCTTAGCGGCTGTAAGTTTCCTCTTTCACCTACTTCACTGTAAGTTCGCTGTCATATTCCGACTTTGTTCTTATCCTTTTGCGATTATGGCTCAACATTCCGTGTTGTGCTCTTTATGTGAACTCATCTTCTCAGAAACCGTATGAAAGCTCTATGCGCAAATATCTTGAATCAATGTAAGCTTTTTCGTACAAAGCATCCCATTATGTAGTACAAGTTAATAATCCAAGATACCTTTTATTTTTTCTAAAACTCCACTCATCCGAGTCGTCCTTTTAGACAACGCTTGTGCCAAAGCCTGAGGATCTGCCAATAAACTCACCACCGTTTTAGCACGCGTAATTGCGGTATAAAGCAATTCCTGACTCAACAAATTTTGCGCTTGTGCATCCAAAACCACTGCCGTATGCGTGAACTCTGAACCTTGTGATTTATGAATGGTCAATGCAAATGCAGTTTCTATACTTTTGGGTAGGCGTGTTGCCAGAACCCATTTTTCTAAACTTGGGAAATAGACTTCAAACTGAGACTGTCCTTGACGTTGCCTTTTAAAACAGATGCCAATATCCCCATTAGATAATCCTAATTGATAGTCATTATAAGTCATCATCACAGGGCGCCCGACATACCAGTCCCCTTGTTTGGTCGTGTAGCGACTGAGTTCATTCAGTAAGCGCTGTTCCATCTGTTGATTAAGCTGTTTCAAGCCAAATGCACCATGTCGAATGGCCGTGAGAATACGGTAATCATCAAAAACCTGAATCACATGCTGAAGAGAAGCATCTGGATCTTCCGCAGTCAAATGTGTTTTCAATACTTCAATATAATGCTGATAGCCCAACATCAGTTGATCGTAATATTGCTCTGATGTTGGATGCGCTTGAGCAAAGTACTCCAGTTGCAATACATTCGGCATCTTGGCTAAAAGGGGCACAGCTTGGATTTCAGTCGGTGCTACCACCTGTTGGTGAAATTGTTCCAGCAAGGCTTGGGGGGATATGTCTGCTGGCGGCTGCTGAATAAATGCTGCCATTTGTCCAATTAAGGCTTCACCATCAAAGCGTCGGCTGGTCTTTAAATGTACCCGATTATCTTGCAACGCTTGCGCCTGCTGTAAATCTGCCAATACTGCCCCAACATCAACCGAGGCCAATTGATTGGCATCTCCCAATAAAATCAGTCGAGCTTGATTGGGCACGGCAGCAAGTAACATACTGGCCAGATTCAAATCCAACATCGAAGCTTCATCCACCACAATCACATCATAGGGTAATGGTTGTTCGGCATCATAACGTGGACGAGCAGAATGCCCTAAACCCAACAAGCGATGCAGTGTGACGGGATTTAATTGTTTTAAAGCAGGAGTAACTAAAGGCTGCAATATCTCATCATTCAAGGCATTTTGCAGGGCTTCTTTCATGCGTTGCGCGGCCTTGCCTGTTGGTGCTGCCATCGCAATGCGTAAATGCGGTAAAGACTGGTTTAATGCCGCAATAATACGTGCCAAAGTGTAGGTTTTACCTGTACCCGGTCCGCCCGTAATAATATTGAAAGCTTGCTGACACACCATGCTTAATGCCTGCTGTTGATGTTCATCACTCAGCAAACTTGAGTAAACTTGATGATCAACAACAGGAACCGTTTGTTGTTTTAACCTCGCCACGTGCCGTGCCAAAGTATCTTCCTGTTTCCAATAACGATACAGGTATAAATATTGTGTGTCATAAACGAAAGGTGCAACCCGATGTGCGACTTCATTTTCACCGATGGCTAAATGCCCCAAAGTTTGCACGGCATCAGGTTCAAACAACACACAACTGTTGCCCTGTAACATCGCTTCCAATACGGACTGTATAACGGCATCTGCTTGTGGGTTTGGCGTTGCACTAAAAGGAGGCTGCTGAAGATATTGACTCCACGATTTAATCCATTCAGCATTCAATTGCTGTTCCTGCTTGTTTTCCACACAGTTATCCTCAAAGTTATCCACAACTTAATTCATTGTTTTTACACAATAGCCAAAGGTGTTGATGCACTTTTATGAACATGCTCTTCAGCAAAGTAGCCCAATAATGCATCTAAACGCAGTATAAACTCTGCATCAGGGCACCAATAGTTGACCCCGTACTCGGCATCTCCATGCATGCCCCGTAAATACAGATAACTTGCACCGCCTAAATGTTTTTGAATGTCATAATCTTGCAACTGCACTTGTAAATAACGATGTAACGCCACCAAATACAGCCCCGCCTGCAACCAGTAACTGGCATGGGACATGCTTTCTTGTAACTTTGTTGGCGTGTAATCCATAATATTTACACCCAAAAAATTACTCTTATAATCGGCAATTTGGTAACGCTGCCCATCGAAATAAACCAAGTCGATAGAGCCCGTTAAATAACGTGCCGAATTTGCAGGATTGAGTTCTGGCATATAAATGCCATATTCAGCATATAAGTCCTGTATGCGTTTAATGGCCAAAACGTGATTGGACAAGGCCAAATAAAATGGAAACTCTGCCAGATATGAGTCTGCATCCAACTGGTTGAGGCAGAACTGCTGATGTAAGGGTGTGGACAACACCTGTGCCAACCATTCAGCCATCCACATCAGTAATTGTTCTTCATCCACCTGCTGAAAGTCTTGCTGATATTTTTCACACAACGCCTGCCATAAACTTGGATAATCATTTTTAAAACGACGACGGATTTCGATTTTCCAGTCCTGTTGCTGTTGAAAATCAATGTGTTCAAAAATTTCATGCAAAAAATTACCCGCCAAAGTCCCCATCGGAAATTGACGCTGAATCCAATGGATCGGTTGAGCAACCTCCTCAGACGATTCAACAACTTCGAGATTCATTTCATCCGCAGCACTTTGTCGCTGTTCACGCTGCACAGCCAATGCATCCAATGCTTGCTGCCGACTCAAATGCTGTGCCAATGCACTAAAACTGGTTTTTGCACGCGGATAAAAACGTTGCGTTGGAAATTCGGCGGCATACAGTTCAGGAATGCGCTGATCTTGTGTACGTTTCAATACTGTAGGACATTCGGTTAACACCGCTTCATCGCCACTATATGGATGCTGAAAAACCTGCGCAGCATGTCCACGCCAAAATGCCAAGCCCGTGGTCGATTTACCGGCCTGATCTTGTAATATGGCATAAACCCGATGACTGGCACGAGTCAGTGCCACATACCATAAACGATGCTGCTCCGCTTCTGCGCGTGCATTATGCTGCTGAATGGCCAGTTCATCCAAAAGATGCTTGTCATTCACCGCAATCACACGCTGCATTTCGGGCTGCCCTGTAGCGGGATCGGGTAATTGTTGCGTAGAGAAATTCAGGGTTTTGTTCATTTCCCGAAAATCTTTATCAGCGCCTAACAAAAACACCAGCTTAAACTCTAAGCCTTTGGATTGGTGAATGGTCATCAACTGCACGCCCGCCTCATTCGACAGTTTTCGTTCCAGTTCCCATTCACGCTCACTCGGTGCTTGAATCTGCCTGAGATACCAGTGATATAGCGCCTGTGGCCCCTGAAATTGCTCACTGTGTTGACTGAGCAATTCGGTTAAATGGCGTAAGTTCACCACACAGCGTTCATTGTCGCGGCTTTGGCTTGCCACCAGATTTGACCATGCCTTAAATAGGTTTAAAGCATATTGCCAAGCGCTTAAAAAGCCTGTGTTAAACCACATTTCCCGAATGTAATCAAAATCTTCAATAAACTGACTCAATCCTTCGGGGCGTTGTTCCAGTTCTATCAATTGACTGAGTTGGAAGTTCAATAACCGTGTGAGTAATGCCCGCTTGACCTTGGCTTCATCATAAGGATGCATGATTGCGGTCAAAATGGCCGCCACATCCTGTGCAATCGCGCTATCAAATACGCTGCGTTTGGAAGGACGATTAACCCGAATCCCCAAACGTTCTAATTCATATTGCACCTTATCTAGCCCATCATGGCTTTTGGATAAAATCGCAATATCATTTTCATCAATGCCACGGTTGCCTGTGGCTTCTGCCAAATACAACTGCTGCTGAATACCTTGATTCAGCAAATCACGGATTTTCCACGCCACTTGAATAAATTCATCTTTCTTGTCTTGTAACATCAACCAGCGCAAAGGCTGATGATTGTTGCCTTGTGCATCGACCAGAACTGGATGTGGTCGTGGTCCTGCCTCAACGGCGCTATATTCAACCTCTTCTCCCAATTGGATTTGACGTTGGAATAAAGCATCGACCACCGTGACCAATTCAGGTACAGAACGATGATTGTATTTCAAACTGTACAGTCGCCCTTGCTTACTCAGTACATCGGCACGCGCTTTGTTATAGGTCAGCATGTCTCCGCCACGGAAGCCGTAAATCGCCTGTTTCGGATCACCCACCATTATCATGCAACCTTTGGCAGAATGTCCTGCATCACGCCAGATACGTGCCAGCATATTGTCCTGATCTTGATTGGTGTCTTGAAATTCATCCACCAAAATTAAGGGATAACGGGCTTGGACAAAACGGGCAAAGCGCGCGCCTTGCGCATCTTGTAAAGCATCGGCCAAAGTACGAATTTGCTGCGCAAAGGTGGTTTCGCCCTTTTGCTGCAAGATTTGCGGCAAGCGTTTTTTCACTTCCGAGGCCAGATAGAACTGTAAATAACTGTCCAGTGTTTCTAGATCAAAACTGAGTTGATCTAGACTGTGCATAAAAGCCGTCAGTTCACGAATCAAGGGATGCTGTTGAAATCCCTGTAAAACCTCATCTGGGCATTTGTTCAAGACTTTTTGGGTGGCATCGCTAAGATTTTTCAGAGTTTCGGCATATAAGGGTGCAAATAAGGCATAAGTCCCTTGCTGCTTTAACACCTCCAACAATTCAGGCAACTTAACCGTCAACAGTTGCTGTAATTTGTTGTCATCACGCCATTTCTTGGCCAGTAACTTAAAATGGGCTCCTTCGGCAGAATAATAGTCTGCCAATTCAGATATACGACTCCAATCCAGCCCCAATAAATGTTCGACTTGACGACTAAAGCCCTCCACATCAACTTCTGGGGCAGCCACCGCCTGAAAATGTGCAGAAGCAAAATTTAGACTGTTTTCCACCACCGCCACATAAGCCTGTTGCGACTTTAATTTTTTATTCAGCAGCAGATAATCCAAAATATTTTGCGGTTGCTGCTGAATCCATTCACGCAGTACGTCGTGAATCAATTGCTGGGTATATTGTTTGGCGTCATCGGTAATTTCTACCCGCTCAATTTTGCCACTTTCAAAGGCAAATTCACGTAGCAACTTCTGGCTAAAACTGTCCAAGGTTCCAACAAAGAGTTCATCCAGTTGGTCAATCACCAATTTAAGCCGTTCACGCGCATAGTCCACCCGTGGAGCATAATCCTGTAAAACTTTTTGATATAAAGGATCAGATTCTGTCGTGATTTTCTGTTGCAACTCCAATTGCGTCAGGCTTTGGCACGTCTCAAAGTAACGTAAGGTATCTAGCAAACGACTGCGAATCCGTCCCTTTAACTCTGCCGCTGCTGCACGGGTAAACGTGGTGGCAATTACCTGATTCGGGAGATAATCACCTAAGAAAATTCGTACCATTAAACTAGACAAAGTAAAGGTTTTGCCTGTGCCTGCCGAAGCCTCAATCCAGTGCAGCCCTTTAAACTGCATATCCACAATCGGATGATAAGAAATTGCAGCAGGGGGAGTTAAATTCATCATCTGCATTATTCCTTAATCAACTGTTGATATTGAAAAATTGGGGCATACAACGCATAGGCATACTGCTGACAGGCTTGTGCTAACAAAGCCGTGCTATCTTGCTGTTGCAAAATAAACTGCCAATCACGATGTTGAGCACTGGCTTCATTTTCTAAAACAGAAAAACCAGCAAAACGCCCATCGTCCTGCCAATCTTTAACCACGCTGTCCCAGTCTTTGATCTGAGGTTTACCCTGCTCATCAGGTTGCCATTCCAGTTGTTTGCCTTTTTCTGCGACTTTAAATAATAAAGCTGCGGGTAAAACCACAGGCTGCATCTGCCCGTGTTGCCACATCTCAAACCACGCTGCCAAATATTGCTGTGCTTGATGAGAAGATACTCCATGACACAGCACAGTCTGATCACTGAATACGACCAAGCGCGTCAAGTCTTGCCCTGCATCACCTAAATTTTCATGTGCTAACCAAAACAGATATTCCAACCAGAGCTGAACCCGTCGTTTGGCACGCGCACTCGATGCTTCTAAACTGACCCATTGCTGCGTGGACTGAGATGGAACAGTGATTTGGAACTGGATATTTGCACTCATATTCCAAAGCTGTTGTGTGACGGCTGTGACTGTTTCTGCATAACGCTGCAAACGTGCTTGTAATTGCTGCTGTTCAATCACACTGATTTGCCATGCAGCTTGCTGCATTTTCCCGACAGGCAACTGATCCAATAACAGTTCAGGCTGGGTCGTTTGCCCTTGCTGTTGTAAGAAATTTCGGACTGCATAACGCCCCAAACCGTCTAAAACCAAGGGTTCAACTTCATCGGGCAGGTTTTCAGGTTTTAAGTTTTCCACCCCAAGGGTTTTTAAATATAAACGTGCAGGGAAACAGACATCCTGAATCCATTGTCGACTTTGAATACTCACAAAATCATTGGATGCAGCCATATAAAGCGTATCTTGCCAAGCCTGACGCTGTCCCGTGGGAGCTGCAATCTGCTGTGCCACCCGATACCAATGATCTTGAAAGCGCATTGGTTTTGGCTGAGTAAAACCTGAAACATCAAAAGGTTGTAAAGGATGAACCTGATACAAGGAGTGCAATTGTGCAGGTATCTCTAAGCCCTGCAAATCTGGACGGGTCGCTTCTCCCCCATCTACTTTTTGGGTAATCAAAGCCAAATATTGAACCAATTCTTGTACAGCGGTAGAAGGTTCACGCATTTCGCCATCGTTGACATCAAAACCTTTATAAAACAACCACAAACTCTGCTGTGCCAACAACAAGGCATCCAAGAAAGCCCCCTGATCATCCTCTAAACGAGAACGATCGCCCAATTGTGGTTTAAGGATGTCCATCAAATCAAATGGTAAATGCTGATTGCGACTCGGGAATTTTCCACTGTCCAAATTCAACATCACAATCAGACGATAGGGAATCGGACGAATCTGCCCCAACTGACTAAAAGTGATCTGTCCAGTCGGTTCAGCCTGATCGAGCTGTGCATCCAGCGTAGTTTGAATTTCATCGAGTAAATAGTTCAAGGGCAAGCTTAATTGATCTAACCCATACTGCTCTTGCCCCTCATAGAAATTAGAGAGGGTCAGCATACGCTCTTGTTTTTTAATAATTTGTGCAACGCTTGCCAATGCCTCTACACCAGCCTGTTCAAATTCTGCCACTTCCTGCATTAAAATTTTGAGCCACTGTTCTACAGACTTTGGCTGCTGCTGTTCATGTGCCAACAACCAGTCCCGACGTGCATCCAAATCCTGATAAATCTGAATCAATTTGGCAATCAGTTCAAAATCACTTGGCATGACCTCGGCAAAACTGAGTGTTTCTTCAAACAGCGTATGTTCAGGAATCGCAATACCAATGGCCAAACGGTCTAAGGCAAATTTAAAGCTAAAGCGATAGTCCTGATCACCTTTGGTCAGACTCAATGCCAAATGTTGCGCATCCAAGCCGCGCTTAAAGCCTGCTTGCTCAAGCAGTTCCAGCATGCGTTCTACACGATTCATGTCTAAGCCATAGCATTGCTGCGTGGCCGCCAAGCTCAGCCAGTCGGCAAAATCATCTAAGCGAAAGCGTCCTTGCGTCAGTTGTATACGTCCTAATACCGCACGCCATGCATTAGTAGCATCCAATTGAGTCACACCTGCAATTTTCACAGGCAGATAAATACTGTCTTGGCTAATCCGTGTTTGTGCATTCGGCATTATGCGCTCGGCCTCACGCTCCCGTGCAGGCGGTGCAAAAATGCTCCGAATATGCGGTTCAATGTCTTTTAAATTGGGACTGAGCACCAAAATGTCGCTGGGACGACGTGGTTGCTCCTTGCTCCCTTGTGCCAACCATGCAATCAATTGTTCTTTTAGCACTTCCAGTTGACGCAAAGTGGAATGACAGACATGCACCTGAATTGAATCATCTTGTGCATCCAACACAAATTGATGTTGTTCTGGCTCAACCAAATACAAAATATCGGATTGGACTTTGCCCAATAAAGTAGCTGGATATTCATCAACAAATACATCTGCCCAAACCCCATCTTCCCCCGAAGAAAGTCCAGATAACAACGAAAAATGATCTCGCGCTTGCTTACCAAAACGGGTTAATAAGGGATGGCGTGACTCACGAATTTCGGCATTAAAATGCAGGGTAAAATCCTGAAAGAATTGTTGAATTTCGGCATCACTTGCCTGTGGATTTTTCGCAATAAAACGCTCTTTCACCCGCAAGTCATAACGTGCTTTCCAGTTCGGATCGACACTGTCTGCCCAGTATTCCTGAGACGGGTTATAGTGCAGCAGATACACATCAATATATTGCCCTAAGCGCTGTAAAAACTGTAACTGACTCGGTGGCAAGTCCAGTAAGGTAAACACGACCAAGGGCTGTGGCAGCTTTTTCAGTGCCGCTGCATTCGGTGCCTCGACATTGCCCAGCGTCTGCCAAAATGCAGCATCAATCTGCTGCATGTCCATAAAATCCTGATGAAACACCACCTGCCACAGCCAACGCTGCCATGCTTCCAATTCGTACGCTTGATTCAGCGTAAATACCGAGATTTCAGTATGGGTTTGAAAGAACATCTGCTCAATCGGCAACGCCTGATTATTGCCCCAACGTTGTAACCAGTTGGTCGGACAGGAACATTGGTTGCTTGGACAGTTTTTCTGGCAATGTCCTCGGTATTCCATGTAATGGCTAAATAACTTAGACACCTGCTCGGCAACCCAATACAACATGCGCTGCTTTTTCAGTTGTTTTTCGATGCCCTGTTCAAGCTGGTCTGCACTGGCATAAATGCGTTGCACAATCGGAGCAAGCGGATGTGCTGCATCCAAAGGAGAGTGCTCTGGCTGAATATAAGCCAGCAAGGCTTGATAAACCCGCCATTTAATAATCATGCGCGGAATATTGGCTTTACGTACCTGCTCTTTGTCTTGATCCAGCACCCACTGATAAGCTGACCATTGAAAACCACGAATGCGATGATGAAACTGAGTATTGGCACTAATGCCTTTTTGCTCGGCCAATTGCTGGGTCAGCCAAACTTCAACCGCGGGCGATGGCACAATAAAATGCTGGGTTTTTAACACCTGTAAAGCATTACTGCTCTGTGATTTTACCGTTTTTAACATGGCCTGAAGTAAAACATCAATCCGTTGACTTTGAATCACGTGAATGGCCATGAATATTTTTTCTCCAACGATAAATGAACAGCAATCTACAAAAGCATAAAGATTATTGACTATACTTCATGTACTGTCTATGTCACGGTATAATCGCACTTCGATTTAAAAATGACTTTGAAAATCGAAGCTTAAAGATGCTTCAATATAAAAATGGATACAAGGTTTAGAGTACACAATGAAAATAGACAACATTCCCGATTCAATTGATGCCTCGTTAAATCTAGAACAAATACGGGCTGAATGCTTAGAAATGGTACAAAAACGTGCCTATGTTTCTGCGGGTGCAGCCGTCATCCCCGTCCCTTTTTTTGATGTCGTGATTGATGTCGGAATTTTGTCACAACTGATTCCCGAAATTAATGCCCGCTTTGGCTTGGCACCCGAACAAATCAGTGTGTTTGATTTAGAAACCAAACAAATTCACTGGCAAGAATTGCGTAAACGTGGTTTTGAATTTTCGGGTTTGGTTGTTGCAAGAACTGCCGTAAAAAACTCATTGCACAACATGGCATCTAAAATGATTACCAAACAAGTCAGTAAGTATATCCCTCTGGGTGGTCAGTTGGTTGCGGCAAGTCTTGGCTATTTTGTCATGAAAAAAGTGGCTGAGGCACATGTAGAAGACTGCTACAAATTGGCTAAATCCATTCAGCAAAAGCAAAACCTACAAGCACTCGTTTAAAAATAGGTTTCGCCTAAATCAGATTGCTCAAAGCCATTTTTAATCGGCTTTGAGTTGCTTCAAAATACTTCTTAGAATTTCCAGTCGTGCACTGTATTTGTCATCATTGGCAATAATGTACCACGGTGCATAGTCGGTATTGGTGCGTTCAAACATATCCGCCGCCGCATGCAAATATTCATCCCACTTTTCTCGATTACGCCAGTCATCTGCCGTGATTTTAAAGCGCTTATGCGGTGTTTCTTCACGCTCCTTAAAGCGCGCATATTGCTCATCTTTACTAATCGAGAGCCATATTTTGACCACCACAGTTTGACTGTCACTTAAATCCTTTTCAAAACGGTTAATTTCTTCAAAAGCGCGCTGCCACTCCACATCACTGGCAAAGCCTTCAACCCGCTCCACCAAAACCCGCCCATACCAAGTCCGATCAAAAATACTAATCCGTTCATTGGGTTGTAGTTTGTTCCAGAAACGCCACAAATATGGATGACGCAATTCATGTTTTTCAGGCGCAGCAATACTATAAATTTCATATTCGCGCGGGTCTAAACTTTTAACAATCCGTTTAATCGCTCCGCCTTTACCTGCGGCATCCATCCCTTCTAAAGCAATAATCACATTGCGTTCTCCAAAACGTAATGCATCTGCCACTTTACGGGTCAACTTATCAAGCTCTAGCTTATATTCATTCTTATCAATTTTTTCCACAGGCGGCTGTTGTAGCACCGCAGGAATATCGGTCTGCTTCCATTTATGCTGTGCCGATTTCACATGCTCTGGGCAATGCTTTAAAGCTCTTAAAACATGTTTGGCAAATTGTTGATCACGCGATTTTTCATCTTCACAATCAATAATGATCCAATCTTCGGTAAAGCGTTGCCGTAATTTTTGTAAGCGGTCATATTGTTTTTTATTACGCCAGTTTAAACCATGCAATTTATGCCAGTGCAACTCACTGGCATCCATATTATCCAAACGCTTTTGCAAAGACTTCCAAGACAAATCAAACCAGATTTTAATCACATCCACATGGTTGTTTTTTAAGTCTTGTTCATAAGCACGCATATTGTCGACATATTCATCATAGAGCGTTTCATCTAAGGGCTGTGACACATGCAAAGCCGTCGTGAGTAAATCTCCATACCAATTTCCGAACATCACGGCAATTTGCCCTTCGGCAGGAATAAAGCGTGCATAAGGCAGCCAAAACGGTTGGGTATTGTTAAACATCTCAGGGGCATCTGCTTTCACCCGCAAATAACGCGGATCCATCCATTCGCGGAGTTGTTTTACCGCCTCGCCTTTACCCGCCAGTTCAATACCGCTCACCAACACCAAAACACTTTTGGCATTCGGCTGATCTTGGGTATCTTTTAATGCATATTGTGCATCGATTAAATCAAGCGACAGTTGATCTTCATCAGCCAAGGCTGGTTCTAGTTGTTCTTTTACCATAAGTTTCCGCCCTAAATTTCAAATTATTTTTTCAATTTTTTAAGCCATCATTTTGTTTCAGTATAAAACAAGCGGAATAGGCATTTTGACAGATCTTTGTATAATTTCATGACAAATTGACTGATTTTCATGCCATATTCGATCATTTTGTCATAGCGAGAACGTGCAACAAGCTCTAAGATTTGCACATGTTTCAAATCGAGATAGCACATGTCTAAACTTGCGGTACTAGATGAACTACTAGAACAGTACGATCAATTGCAATATCACAATAATGCTGAGCTATTTCAACGTCTGCAAGATGTGCAAATGTGGCAAAAACATCGCATGCAACGCACCCATCAACAGCACTTCGCGGTGAAAAACAACCAATTGATGGCGCAGTACTTTTTGAACCGTTTGTATGGCGGTCCCGACTTTGATGCTTTGGCCAAACAAATTGCACGCATGATGAAATATGTGCATAAAGCAGAGAAACTCATTCCAGACAATGCGATTAAAACAGGGACTGCAGGTGTCGAATTGGCTATCCTCGCCGTACAGTTGGATGAGCATGTCGCACTACAATTGCTCGAAGACTATGCTCCGAATACACCACTCACCGATGAAATGATGCGCCTTAGTTATTTAAAACTGGATCAAGGCCAATCACGTTTACATCAACTGGAACTGCTCGATCAACTGGGTGCCAGCCTCGACAAATATATGCGCTCATTTATGGTCTATACCGCGTTTAAAATGTGTAAAGGCGTGGCTTACAAACACCATTTCGATGTGATGTATGAGTTTATGCAGGACGGTTTTTTGGCGATGAAACCATTAAAATCGGCGGAGCAGTTTGTCAAAGATTTTACCGCCATTGAACGTCAAATTATTGGTAAAGTGCACGCAGGTGATCTGCATCCTTTCCAATAACAGTGCATTCGTAGCAGGATAAAATCTTGCTCGTAGATACAGCACGCGTATTTTTTTCTGTATATTATTCATAACAATTGCATGATGATTGCTGCACATCGGCCAAGAATCTGTCATCATGCTTGCACTGCAACATTAACCCTATTTTTATGTTAGGAGTGACTTGAATGTCTAATGAAAATCAAACGCCTACCCCTACCCCTGAGTCGGCTCAACAAACAGACAAAGTCAGCCCATTCCTAAACAGCCCACTCCCTGAAGGTATCCCTCAAGGACAGCAACAATCATTACAACAACAATTAACGGATACACCTGTCAGCGGCACAGTACCAAAATACAATCTGCCACGCGGTGCCAACACAGGCAACGTTGGTGCAACCACACACTTCGGTTATCAAACTGTCAGCAGTGAAGATAAAGCACAAAAAGTTGCGGAAGTATTCCATTCAGTGGCCAGCAAATACGACATCATGAATGACCTGATGTCCTTTGGTATTCACCGCTTATGGAAGCGTTTTGCCATTAACATGTCAGGTGTACGTCGTGGTCAACACGTGTTAGACATTGCTGGTGGTACAGGTGACTTGGCTAAAGTGTTTAGCCGTGAAGTAGGACCTACGGGTCATGTGGTCTTGTCAGATATTAATGAATCGATGTTGAACGTCGGTCGTGACCGTTTGATTGATGCAGGCTGTACCAATGTCGACTTCGTCTTGGCGAATGCGGAAACACTAGAACCTTTTGCCGATAACAGCTTTGACCTACTCACCATCAGCTTTGGTTTACGTAACGTGACCGATAAAGACGCTGCACTGGCGGCGATGTACCGTGTACTTAAGCCAGGTGGTCGCTTATTGATTTTAGAATTCTCTAAACCAGTGTTCGAGCCATTCTCAAAACTCTATGATTTGTATTCTTTCACTGCATTGCCAATCATGGGTAAAATTATTGCCAATGACTCAGAAAGTTATAAATATTTAGCTGAATCCATCCGTATGCACCCAGACCAACGTACCCTAAAAGGCATGATGGAACAGGCAGGCTTCCAGAACTGTGACTACCATAACCTGACAGGTGGTATCGTCGCGGTACACCGTGGTTTCAAACTCTAAACAGACTGGGTGAAGGTTAAGCTATGTGGTCAATTCTGGCACTTGGTGCAGTTGAACGCTTGATTCACCATGTGATTGATCTGGATGCCATCACGCGCATTCAGCTCAATCAACTGCAAGGCAAAATGTTGCGTGTGGTACTCGACTCCCCGCAACTCTCGGTCGATGTGTTCTTTGATCAAGATAAAGTTCGTCTTGAACCGACTGTCACAGGTCAAGCTGAACGTCCGTCCATTTTTGAACAACGCCCGTTTGATCCGCAACAAACCACGACAGCAGCAACTGCAACCTTGCAGGTTAAAAATGTGGTGGAACTGCTAAAATTATTTTTGGCTGAAGATGTGGGTACCATTCCTGTACAAGGTGACTATCATTTACTGCAAGATATCCAAAGAATCATGCAGCAGGCTGAACCTGATTTAGCGGCGCATCTTAGTCCTTGGGTTGGACCCGCCTTGGCACATGAGTTAGGCAAAATTCAACTTGCACCCAAGCATCTTAAGCGCTCTTTACAAAGCCATTTATTCTTTGCCGAAGATGCACTCAAAGAAGATTCAGGCTTGTTTGCTGCACGTTGGCAAATGGATGACTTACAACAAGATACCCGTCTTCTCAATCAAAATATTGACCGTACAGAAGCCAAAATCCAACAACTGCAACGTCAAATCGATGCACTTCCAGACTCTCTTTAAATTTAGGTAATACACTTTATGATTCCGCACGTTTCACGTTTACTCGAACTTTGGCGCATTGCTGCGCACTATAGACTCGACACGTTGTTTCCTGCGGAAGAATTACCTGAGAAGGCGCGTCATGCCTTAGCCTTTATTCGTATGCACCCTGCAGCATGGTCGAGTAAAGAACGTAAAAATCCGCTTAAATTGAAGCAAGCGCTCGAAGACATGGGGCCTTTGGCGATTAAGCTGGGGCAGTTACTCTCGACGCGTCGTGACTTGATTCCACCTGAAGTTTTGGCACAGTTGGTGTTATTACAAGATCGCGTGAAACCCTTTAGCACCGATGTCGCGAAAGCACGCATTCAGCAATCGCTCAAAGCCGATCTTACGACTTTATTCAGTCGTTTTGATGAACAGCCGCTTGCCGCTGCTTCGATTGCGCAAGTCCATACCGCTGCTCTGCATGATGGGCGCGAGGTCGTAGTAAAAGTCACCCGCCCCGATATCCGTAGCCAAATTTTGCAAGATTTTGAAATTTTAGAATGGCTCGGTGCAACTCTAGAAAAACGCCTTGAAGCCGCACGTGCACTACATTTATCTGAAATTATTCAAGATTATCGTCAAATTATCTTGAATGAACTGGATTTAACCCTAGAAGCAGATAATACGCGTCGTATGCGTCACTACTTTACTGGTTCAAGCATGATGTATGTGCCTGAAGTCTATATGGACAGTAAAGAAGTGATGGTGGCGGAACGCATTACGGGCGTGCCGATTTCTGACACGGCGACTTTTGACCGCATGGGCATGGATCGTAAAGATTTGTCAGAGAAAGGTTTAACCATCTTCTTTACCCAAGTGTTCCGCGACAACTTTTTCCATGCGGATATGCATCCAGGCAACGTGTTTGTCGAGACCATTAATCCAAGTAATCCACGCTTTATTGCACTGGACTGTGCGATTATGGGTGAATTGTCTAAACACGATCAAATGACCGTTGCGCGCATGTTACTGGCGGTCATGAACAGTGACTTTATGCAACTGATTCAGATTGTGCACCAAGCAGGCTGGATTCCACCAGGCACCGACCAAGATGCCTTGGCACGTGAAATGCGCCGAACGGTCGGACCCATGGTCTCGAAACCAATGCATGAATTGGACTTTGCCGGTATTCTGATTCAAGTCATGGATATTGCACGCCGTTTCCATTTGGAAATTCCACCACAACTGATGCTCCTGCTGAAAACATTGGTACACGTGGAAGGCTTAGGTACTGACCTGTATCCAGAATTAGATATTTGGAGTTTGGCAAAACCAATCCTCACCGATTGGATCAAAGCCCAAATGAACCCACAGAAAAATCTAAAAGAACTCGGACAGAAAATTCCTGATTTACTGTTAGGTGCACAAGATTTTCCAACCCTGTTGGTCGATAGCTTAAATGGCTTAAAAAATCAGTCAGCTTGGAATGCGAAGCAGCTAAATGAACTGCAAAGCCTGCGTCTACAGATGGAACATCAACAAAAACGTAGCTGGATTTTTGGCAGCTTGATGGCCATTCTCCTCTCCATTGCCATTATTGCGCCGTGGTATATCTCGATTGTCTTAATTGTCTGTGCCAGCATCTTGTCTGTGTGGCGCTTGTTTAAATAATTTTGTTGATAAAACATACTGTGGATAGCCCAAGAGTTATCCACAGTTTTGTATGTTTTTAAGCATACTTCTAAAGTGACTGCAAAGTCACCTAAAGTTTCTCCCCGCCATTGAGCCCGTAGGCAGAACTTTTAAACTAAGTACACATTTGTATATTTATCATTGCACCATGATTCAAATTCTTGAAAAGCGCTCTCCTGCCCTGAATATTCGTGCTGGTCATCTTGCTCGTCAACTCATCCAACAACAAGGCTTACATGCCCAACAGGTCGATATTCTACCGGGTGCGGCAGGTGGTCCCAAAGGTATAGGTTTAACAGGACTTGATCAGGCCATCTTTGGAACTTTTCTTCCACAAGCCAAACAACGCCGCTTTTTGGTCGGCTCTTCAGTCGGTGCATGGCGTTTTGCAGGAATTTTGGCGCAAGGTGAAAAGCTTGGGCCTGAGCAATTGGCAGAGCTTTACATTCATTTGCCTTTTCATCACAAAATGAAAATTGCCGATATCGAAAAAATTTCACGCGAGATGTTGGCTGGAATTTTAAATCAGCAAACGCAAAAATTGGTCGATCATCCCGATTATCACCTCACCATCATTGCGGCCAAAGCCGAACACCTCTTCCAAAGTGATCAACGATTGGCGCTGTATGGTTCATTACTTGGCATTGTGGGCAGCAATGCGATTGCACGTCAGCATTTAAGGCTTTTTATGCAACGGGTCATCTGCCAACCAAAAAATTTTCCGCAATTTAAAATCAAAGACGATAGTTTTAAAACCCACTATCTGAACTTCAACCCAGACAATGTTGCAGACTGGCTCATGGCATCGGGTTCAATTCCCGGTGTTACGCCTGCGGTCAAAAATATCAGTGATGCACCGCAAGGTGCTTATCGCGATGGAGGCTTGATCGACTATCACATAGATTTACCCTTTGAAAGCCAAGGCATTGTGCTCTATCCACATTTCAGCGACAGCATTACCCCGGGTTGGTTCGACAAGATGTTTAAATCGAGAAAATCCAACCCAAGCAATCAAGCACGCACCCTGCTGATTTCTCCTTCACAGGAATATCTGGCACGTTTACCACTGGGACGTTTACCAGATCGCAAAGATTTCACTCTCAAAGGCATGGAGCCACAACGTCGCATTCAACTCTGGAAACAGTGTGTGGCTGAAAGCCAACGTTTGGGCGATGAGTTCTTGGAGCTGGTCGAAAAGCAGCGCTTTGCTGAGGTGATGCAAGAGCTTTAATCAGTTTACGATGCAGCATGAACTCAGCTTCCAAGTTCATGTTGCTGCACATCCGTTGACTAAATTGCTGAAAGATAATTCACACAAATCCAGCCTGATCACCTACACTATAGCCTGATGTTTTTCGCATCAACTTGAATATTCTTTTCGATTAACTGATTTTTGGTGAAGTCCCTATGAACAACGTGTGCTGGCTCGATGAAGTAAAATTTAACGAACAAGGTTTAGTCCCTGCCATTGCACAGCATCATCAAACAGGACGTGTGCTGATGGTCGCTTGGATGAACCGCGAAGCTTTGGCACTCACCGCTGAAAAAAATCAGGCGGTTTATTTTTCCCGTTCACGCAACAAGTTGTGGCACAAAGGTGAAGAATCAGGGCATTTTCAAACCGTGCATGAAATTCGTCTGGATTGCGATGCCGATGTCATTATTTTGCAGATTGAACAACACGGCGGTATTGCCTGCCATACGGGTCGTGAATCGTGTTTCTATCGCAAGCTCACCCCGCAAGGTTGGGAAATTGTCGATGCACAACTGAAAGATCCAAGCCAAATTTATGCGGCTGAAAAATCTAACAATCCGCATACCCTTGCCATGAATGCATCTAATGCACAATCGGAGCAAGTCGAAGTGCTGTCTTACCTCGGTCAAATGATGACTGAACGTAAAGGTGCAGATCCAGACTCTTCTTATGTGGCAAAGCTCTATCACAAAGGTCTGAACAAAATTTTAGAAAAAATTGGTGAAGAAAGCATTGAAACCATTCTTGCCGCAAAAGAATTTCAATTGGTCGCCAATGAAGACAATAAAAATGATTTGATTTATGAAGTGGCAGATTTATGGTTCCATACCATTGTGATGCTTGGTCATTTTGACTTAGATCCACAACTCGTGTTGAATGAATTGGCACGACGCCAAGGACTCTCAGGTTTGGTCGAAAAAGCCAACCGTAGCCACTAAAGCGCTCTTTGCCTGTGTCAAATCAACATCAGAAACCGAGCGCAACCTATGAGCAGGCGACTGCCATTGATAACGCGCGTCTGGGGCAATCCTTTAAAGTGATTGCCTATGCGGGCACAGGTAAAACCACCACCTTACAAATGATCAGTGATGCTATGCCACAACGACGTGGCATGTATCTGGCATTTAACAAAGCCATCGCCAGCGAAGCGCAGCAAAAGTTTCACTCCAATGTGGATTGTCGCACCTTTCACTCACTGGCATTTCGTAGTGTTCCACGTGGAATCACCGACAAACTGCGTTTACCCCGACTCAGCCCCAGCTTTATTGCTAAAGAGTATCGGCTAGAACCGATTACCTTAAGACGTATGATGGGTGGGCGTTATGAAAAATATGTATTAATGCCGAGTCGGCTTGCCAGTTTAGTGGCCAATGCCGTCAGCTATTTTTGCTCAACCAGTTCGCAATACCCTGCACCGCGACATCTGCAAGCACCCAATTGGTTACATCCCGACGATATCGACACCTTACAAAAGCACCTTTATCCTGCTATTGAACGCCGTTGGCTAGAGTCAATTGACCAAAATCATCAGGCAGGGATTGGACACGATGTTTATCTGAAACTGTGGGCATTGTCTGAACCGAATATTCCTGCCGATTACGTGCTATTTGACGAAGCACAAGACGCCGACCCTTTAATGTTAGGCATCTTATTACGTCAGAAAAATACGCAAGTGATTTATGTCGGCGATGCACATCAACAGATTTACGCTTGGCGTGGTGCCGTCAATGCCATGCAGCAACTGCCTTTACCTGAATCTCGCCTCACCACCTCGTTTCGCTTTGGTGAAAGCATTGCGCACAATGCCAATGCCATTTTGGGCGCGCTCAATGAAAAAGTGCCTCTGTTGGGCAATCCACTGTTGAATTCCAAAGTGGTGAATAAACCGCACACCAAAATGCGGGATGCGATTTTATGTCGAACCAATGCCCGTGCCATGGAACTGTTGCTTTCAGGTTTAGTGCATGGCGATAAAGTCAGTCTGCAAGCCGACCATGTCAAACTGAATCGTTTTGTCGATGCCGCGAGCATGTTGAAACAAGGCAAACGTGTCACCGACGTGCCTGAACTGGCTTGGTTTAATTCTTGGCATGATGTACATGAATACTGTGAAACCAATGAAGGTAGCGACATTAAACCTTTGGTGAAATTGGTGGATGATCATGGCACCGATCCACTTAAACGCGCTTTAGCCAAAATTACCCCGATTGAACAAGCCGACTATATTATTTCCACGGCGCACAAAGCCAAAGGGCTAGAATGGGACCGTGTGCACATCGAAGATGACTATCAATTTAAGCTGACGGAAAAAGACCATAAAATTAGTGACGAAGAGTTAAGATTGCTGTACGTCGCCTGTACTCGTGCTAAAGTAAGTCTAAATATTCACCATATTTACGACTTGATGCAACAACTGAAAAATAGGATGCCTGTCTCATTGCGCCAAGCGGCAGGCTAGCCATTGCACGAATGCGGGGCTTATATGAAAATCGAATCGTTACAGCTCAAACATACCAATCTATTTGCCAATATAGAGCTTAAATTTCATTATCATGATCAACCGATCACCCTGATTTTAGGCGATCAAGCCACAGGCAAAACCAGTATCCTCAAGCATGCCTATCAGGCCTTAACTTGGTTTTCTGCCCGTTACAAAGACCTGCGTAGTGCAGGTGTGGTCATGTTAGATCAAGATATCCTGCACAGTCGCCTACAGTCCAAGGTTCAGATTTGTGTCGAAATTCCTACCGATATTGGCACCCTCGCAGAGTCTGAAACAGTACAACCCGCGATTTCCAACCGCTGTAGTTGGCAACTCTATAAAACCCTCAGCCAACAAGGCATTGGACTGAGCAAAGCAGATACTTTACAACTCGAACAATTGGTACAGCTTTATCATCAAGCCCTACAACAAGACCCGATGCAAGGTTTACCTCTGATTGCTTATTATCCTGCTGAACGTTTTGTCAATGAAATCAATTTACTTAGCAAGAACAATCCGATTGTATTTCAAGCTGCATACGCCTATGACGTAGCAGCCATTCCTTTTACCACCTTTAGCCGTTTCTTTGAATGGTTTCGTGAAATTAGTGATCTGGAAAATGCACAGACGGCGCAATTGTTTCAGCAACTGATGCGCGACAAGTTACATTTAGGTCAACACTTACAACCTGAAAATATCCCGAACACCTTATTTCAAGCCCATGCACAACTCCATGCGCCATGCTTAAAAGCCCTAAAAGATAGTCTGCGCATTGTTTTGCCTGAACTGAATGATATTTTTGTGCAATATCAGCCCAAACTGCAATTGATGGTGAGCTATCAAGGTAAAACCATGCAATTCCAACAGCTTTCTAGCAGTCAAAAAAACTGGATTGCGTTGATTGGCGATATTGTGCGACGCATGTGCTTACTCAATCCCTTAAGCCTCTATCCTTGCTTGGAAGGCGATGGCATCTTACTCATTGATGCGATTGATGAGCAGCTAGATCAGCAACATTGCAGCCTGATTTTGCAACAGTTACATCAAGCCTTTCCACGACTCCAAATTATTGTCACAGGGAACCGCACAGCACTTCTCGAAAATGCAGCCGCCTATCAATGCCTGCAACTTTCTGCACAAGGTATACACGATATTGTACTGCAACCCCTCCAACAACAATTCGATCAAATTTACGCCGAACTGAGTCAACTCTCACTCTCTGGCACAACGGAACTTGAGCCATTGTCAGACGAACCCTCCATCTCTGCAGCACAGCAATTGTATGCACAAATTCAACAACTCTCCCCAGAAGCACAAGCAGAGTTTCAGCAACTTTGGCAACAAGTGCATGACTCTTCTTTTCAGAATCCATCTTCCTAGTTTTCTCGCAAGAAAACAGTTGCTTTAAGTTCAATTTTGACCTCAAAACAGATAATTCGATAGGTGCGCACAAAAAGGTTTGATGTTGTTTTATTCATGTAATAAGATCGGATTTATTCAGCTTTTTTATAGTAAAATTTTGTTTTGCTATAGTTTTCAAGTTGCGCAACACAGCTTGTTTTTCGCTTTTTTTACTTTCTTTACGGCTTTCAAGATTGAATTTTTTGGATATCTCCTTGCTGTCCTGTAATCCTTGAAAGATAAGATTCACCCATAGGTTTCGACCTATCACGACAATGGATACAAGTGTGCTACCAATTATTATCTTGTTACCGTTAGTACTGGGCACAACCCTTGTCTCGTGGCTGAAAAATTTTTCGCGCGGGGTAACGGCTTTCGGGGCTATCGGAGTCAGTCTAAGTAGTTTAATTCTGTTACTGACTCAAGCAAAGCAGGTCTTTCATGGCGAAGTCATTACTCAAAGTTGGTCTTGGTTACCACAACTGGGTATTGATCTCAGTTTCCGTCTTGACGCCTTAGGTCTACTTTTCTCTTTGCTGATCACCGGTATCGGCACGCTCATTTTTATTTACGCCTATTATTACCTTAGCCCTAAAAACTCATTGAGCAAGCTCTATCTGTTGCTCATGTTGTTTATGGCGGCAATGTTGGGTATCTCTCTTTCCAATAATTTAATCTTGCTGTTAATTTTTTGGGAACTGACCAGTATTTCTTCTTTCCTCTTGGTCGGCTACTGGAGCAACTATGATGTTGCACAACGTGGCTCACGTATGGCTCTCACCATTACCGGGATGGGGGGCTTGGCGATGCTGGGGGGCTTCATTTTACTGGGGCAAATTACAGGTACTTATCAAATTGACCAGATTCTGACCATGTCGGAACATATTCAAAGTCATGCCTTATTTACCCCAACCTTATTACTGATTCTACTGGGTGCCTTTACCAAAAGTGCGCAGTTCCCCTTCCACTTCTGGCTTCCGAATGCCATGGCTGCACCAACTCCCGTGTCTGCCTATTTACATTCGGCCACCATGGTGAAAGCGGGAATTTTCTTACTGGCACGCTTACTCCCGATTTTTGCTGGTGCTGCGCTGTATCACAATATTGTGACCTTTGTTGGCTTATTCACGTTGTGTATGGCGGCATTCTTCGCCATTTTCAAAGAAGATCTGAAAGGGCTTCTGGCCTACTCGACCATCAGCCATCTGGGATTAATCGTCTGCCTATTGGGTATTGGCTCGCCTCTGGCTGTCGCTGCTGCCATTTTCCATATCATCAACCATGCCACCTTTAAAGCGGCACTGTTTATGATTGCAGGCATTGTGGATCATGAAACAGGAACACGCGACTTACGCAAATTAAGTGGCGTATGGCAATTATTACCGTTTTCAGCCACCCTCACCATGGTCACCGCAGCGGCTATGGCAGGTGTTCCGCTGACCAATGGTTTCTTGTCTAAAGAAATGTTCTTTACCGAATTATTGGCGAACTTAAGCGGTCCAGCACTGGTATTGTCAGCCATCGTTGCAACCTTGGCAGGTATTTTCGCAGTTGCTTATTCGACTCGCTTAATCCACGGCGTATTTTTTGACGGCCCGCTGGGTGAGCAAGTTCCCAATAAAGATGGACATGAACCCCCAATCGGCATGCGTGCACCCGCAATTCTCTTGGCAATTCTCTGTATTGTGGTGGGCATTTTCCCTGCGCTCACGGTTGAGCAAATTGTTAATAGTACGGCGCGTGCCAGTACGCAGTTACACGACTTTTCTGGAACACATTTAGCCATCTGGCATGGTTTTAATTTACCGTTAGTCATGAGTTTGATTGCACTGGTTGGCGGTTTAAGCTTTTACTTTGTCCTTGCAAAAGACCGAAAAATTCGCAGTATTGATTTAGATCTTTTCTTGGGACCTTTTCAAGGCAAACTCTTATTTGAGTCTTTCCTCAAACACTTGCTCCTTAAATCACGTAAGATTAAACGCAAAACAGAAACAGGCTCCTTGCAAACTTATCTGCTCTGGATCGTAGCGTTTAGTATTGTCTTAGCGGCTGTTCCTCTGATGGGTCAAGGGCTAACCACAGGTACACGTGAACTGACTCATGCCCCTATGCTGGCGATTGTGTTGTGGCTGTTATTATTCTCTGCCTGCTGGATGATGCTCTGGTTCCACCATGAACGCATTAAAGCCGTGCTGATTAGTGGTGCCATCGGTTTAGTTGTCACCATGGTGTTTGTCACTTTGTCAGCACCAGATTTGGCTTTAACCCAAATTACTGTAGATGTTGTGACCACTGTGTTGTTGTTAATGAGTTTATCGCTCTTACCACAACTTACACCGTATGAATCCAGTCAAGCACGTCGTTGGCGCGATGCAATTCTTTCGATTATCGGTGGACTTGGCATTGGTTGGATCACTTGGCTGATTCTGACGCGTGACCATAATTCGATTTCTTGGTTCTTCTTACAACAGTCAATTCCACTGGGTGGTGGTTCAAACGTTGTTAACGTGATTCTGGTCGATTTCCGTGGTTTCGATACCTTCGGTGAAATTACGGTATTGGGTATTGCCGGCATTGGTGCGTTATGTCTAATGGATGGTATGCGTGCACATGGCACCAGTACGACCCAAGGTTTAACCTATCGCTTTAACCCCTCCCCTTTAATGCTTCGTATTGCGTCCTCTTGGATTTTACCGCTGGCATTGGTCATCAGTCTGTATATTTTCCTACGCGGACATAATGAACCTGGCGGTGGTTTTATTGCAGGCTTAATTACCTCATTGGCATTGATCATTCAATATATTGCCTTAGGTCAAGACCAAGCCGAACAATTGCTTCGCGCCAAATCTGGACGCTTATATGAAATCTGGATTGGTGCAGGCTTAAGCATTGCAGGATTAACCGCAATTGCAGCATGGTTCTGGGGACGTCCATTCCTGACCAGCGCACACATCTATGTTTCCCCGCCAATTTTAGGTGAAATGCACTTGGCTTCTGCGGCTGCATTTGATGTTGGGGTCTATGTCACAGTGGTCGGTGCAACCATGCTGATGATTTCTGTTCTGGGTGACTCACGCCACTCGAGCATGTCTGGTCCATTACCAAAGGGGAAATAATATGATTAGTCTAGAATTTCTTATTGCCTCTGCGATTGGACTATTAGTTTCAACGGGTATCTATCTGATTCTGCGCGCGCGTACTTTTCCGGTGGTACTTGGCTTAGCCATGATTGGCTATGCGGTAAACGTGTTCTTGTTTGCCATGGGTCGAGTACAAATCAACTCGCCTGCGGTATTAACCGAAGCCTCCAAGTCCACCGACCCATTGCCACAAGCGCTGGTTCTAACAGCCATTGTGATTGGTTTTGCCACCACAGCCTTTATTGTACAACTGGCTTTACGCAGCCGTTATGAATCAGGGACCGACCACGTTGACTCAAAAGAAGAAATTAGTCTTGTTGACCCACGCGAGGATGAGCCTTAATGCATAACTTCATCCAATTTTGGGCCGAGCATACACCAATTTTCAGCATCATCATTCCTGCATTTACTGGCTTTATTCTGGTTTTACTGGGCAATCCAGGTTCAGGTTCACTTGCCTACGACTGGCGTCAGCCTTGGCGTCGTGGCATCAGTCTCATTTCTGCCTTACTGGGACTCGCCACTGCAATTTGCTATTTAATGGTGGCCAGTCATGGACAAATCAGCAGTTATAATCTGAGTGAATGGACGGCACCTTTCGGGATCGTTTTGGTTTTAGACCAACTCTCTGCCTTAATGCTGGTGTTAACCTATGCACTTGCAGTACCCGTTTTGTGGTTTGCGAGCCGTGAATGGGATACCCGTGGTCGCTATTTTCATGCCATGTTCCATTTTTTATTGATGGGACTATGTGGTGCGTTCCTCACAGGCGACTTATTTAACCTGTTTGTATTCTTCGAAATTCTACTGATGGCTTCTTATGTCCTGCTCTTGCATGGACAAGGCAAAGCACGCTTTCAGCTCGGCATTCATTACGTCACCATCAACCTGTTGGCATCTGCACTGTTCCTGATTGGTCTGGGCATGATTTATGGTAGCGTCGGTAGTTTGAATATGGCAGATGTTGCACGTTTGCTGCCGAGCTTACAACCAGATGAACATAAACTGGCTGTAACAGGTGGGCTATTGTTATTCGTGGTCTTTGGTATTAAAGCCGCAATGCTCCCTGTCGGCTTCTGGTTACCTAAAACCTATGCCGTAGCCACCACGCCAGTTGCTGCCATTTTCACCATCATGACCAAAGTCGGCATTTATGCAATTTTACGCGTCAACGGCACGGTATTTGATGATGCTTTAAGTCAATCAATTCTACAAAACTGGTTACTGCCTATTGGTTTAATCACCTCACTCTATGGTGTGATTGGTGCCATTGGTGCTGAGCGCCTACGTCGTTTTGTCGGTTTTATGGTGTTGTCTTCCATTGGGACTTTACTCATCGCTATCGCCATGTTTAATACCCAAGCATGGTCAGCAACGCTGTATTATTTGGTGCATAGTACCTTAATAGCAGCCGCCTTTTATTTACTTTGTGGTTGGATTACTTCGCAACGCGGTGTCTACAAGGATCATTTGAAAATTGCACCACAGATGAAACAACATCATGTGCTCTCAATTTGCTACTTCCTGATAGCCTTAATGATGGCGGGATTACCGCCTTTCAGTGGCTTTCTTGGGAAAGTCTTTATTCTTCAAGCCACTGCAAATGAACCTTATCAAGGCATTGTGATCGCAGTTATTCTGATTGTGAGTTTGCTCAGTATTCTCGCGTTTACCCGTGTGGGTTTTATTCTGTTCTGGCGTGCCAGTAAACCCGAAGAAATCGCACATATTGAAGCGGATTATACCGCTTATCAAGCCACACCCGAAAAAGCACCACCACGTAACGATACTGCAATCTATATCTTATTGGCAGGCCTGATTGGCTATATGGTCGCGGCGGGTCCGATACAGCAATACACCCTCAATACTGCATTACAAATTCAAAACAATGCCTTGTATGAAGCGGCTATATTGAAAAAGGATGAGCTTAATCAAGTCATTAGTGTGCAGCCATTTGATCCTGAAAACTTACCCGAAACCAAATATGGGGGGGAAGAACTCGATCCTAATGCACATCTTATTCCGTATACGATCAGTGAAGCTACTTTGTCTGGTGAGCACATTTCACCGTACAAGTTACGTCAGATTCAAGAACAACAGACCCATGAAAGGTTGATTCCTGATGATGCTCAACTTAAACCTGAGGAGCCGTAATGATGCAAAAAAAATCTTTTCTTCATCGCTGGCTCCCTCATCCGTTTGTTTCGGTTTTGGTTGCGATCACTTGGATGATGCTGGCACATAGTTTAGATGCAGCAACATTAGTCATGGCAAGTTTACTTGCCTTGATTATTCCACGCTTAGTACAGCCATTTATTCAGCAGACACCGAATATTCATTGGAAGGCAGCGATTAAGCTATTTTTTGTTGTGCTTTGGGATATTGTGATCTCCAATATTCGGATTGCTAAGTTGGTTTTAGGTCCAATGGATCAATTACATCCCAAATGGTATCGCGTACCTTTAGACACCCAACATGATGAGGTCAATAGCTTACTGGCCATGATCATTACCACCACACCAGGCACAGTGTCAGCTGGCATCGATCAAGATCGTGGTGATATTTTGGTTCATGCATTAAGTTCGGATAATACCGAAATTGATATTCAAGACATCAAAACCCGTTATGAAAAACCATTAATGGAAATCTTCCACGTCAACTCAGGAGATGCCGCATGACCATTCTGCCCTATGCTTTAGGCATCTGTATGGTGGCGATCACACTTTCGATGATGATGTGCTTGGGTCGCCTGATTATTGGACCATCTATTGTGGATCGACTGTTGGCTTTAGATACCTTGTTCTTGAATGCAACCTGTCTCATTGTCGTACTTGGCATCTATTGGAGTACCACCTCATTATTTGAAGGTGCACTGCTGGTCGCTATGCTTGGATTTGTATCTACTGTGGCCTTGGCACGCTACTTTACCTCTGGTCATGTCATCGATTAAGGAGCACATCACATGCAATTACTCATGGAAATACTGGTTTCTATTTTCTTGCTGATTGGTGCATTCTTCATGTTGGTCGGGGGAATAGGCATGATTCGCCTACCCGATTTATTTATGCGTTTGCATGCGCCTACCAAATCGAGCACTTTAGGTTTAGGTAGTTTCCTAATTGCCGCCATGATTTTCTCTGCTTTTCAGGGAAAGATTGGTTTCGCAGAAATTTTATTAACACTTTTAGCCTTCATTACCGCACCTGTATCGGCCAACCTGATGGCGCAAGCGGCCCTTCATCTGCGCTTACGCTCAATGAGTGGTGATGTACCCGAAGCATTGAATCGACCATTACCTTGGCAACGTCAACGTCGTCGTGAATAAATCATAAGCATAAAAAAGCCACCCGAAGGTGGCTTTTTTATTACTCAATTAACCTTGAGCTTATTCATCATCTTGTTTTGCTTCAGCAGCAGGTAAATCCTTCACTGCTTCTGCAATCAGACCAAACATATAGTTACCATAAGCATTGGTCTTGTCATAATGGAAACGTAAACGTGGCGTAATACGTGTCTTAATACGACGACCCAGTTCATGGCGTAAGAAACCTGATGCTTTATTTAAGACATCCAAAGTTTCTTTATTTGCCACTGCACTTTGCTCATCGCCAAGCTCACGCCCCATTACGGTGACATAGACTTCTGCATAGCCTAGATCTGGGCTGACCTTCACCGCCGAGATGGTCACAAGACCACCCAAGCGTGGATCTTTCAGCTCTTGGCGGATTAACTCAGACAACTCACGTTGAACTGTATCTGCCATTCGCTTAAGACGCTGACTACCCGCCATTAAAGACTCCGTTTAATCAGTTGAACATCATAGACTTCGATTTTATCTTTAACTTTGATGTCTTTATAACCTTTCACCGCAAGACCACATTCCATACCTGCACGAACCTCTTCAACCACGTCTTTATAACGACGAAGAGATTCAAGCTCGCCTTGGAACACAACCACGTCATCACGTAATACGCGAATCGGTTTATTACGGTGTAACATACCCTCAAGTACCATACAGCCTGCTGCTGCACCAAACTTACTTGAGTGGAACACTTCACGTACTTCAGCCACACCCAGAATCGTTTCACGGTGTTCTGGAGCAAGCTTACCGCTCATCGCTGCTTTCACATCATCAATCAATTGATAGATGATTGAGTAGTAACGAATATCGATACCATCTGCATCCGCTTTTTGACGCGCAGTGTTGTCTGCACGGACGTTAAAGCCCAGTAATACGGCTTCAGAAGATTCAGCCAAAGTTACGTCAGACTCAGTGATTGCACCTACGCCTGAACCAATGATACGAACTTTCACTTCATCTGTTGCAAGTTCAGCAAGCGCAACATGTAATGCTTCCAAAGTACCACGTACATCAGTTTTCAATACCACATTGACGATAGGCACATCTTTCTTGCCCATAGACGCCATGATATTTTCAAGACGCATTGCACTTTGACGCTCAAGACGCTTTTGACGCTCACGATCCATACGCGCATCAGCAACTTCACGTGCTTTCTTCTCATCACTGACAACAAGAACTTCATCACCCGCCATTGGCGCTTCTGGTAGACCTAAGATTTCCACTGGAATCGAAGGACCTGCAGATTGAATACGTTGACCATTTTCATCCGTCATTGCACGAACGCGACCGTAAGATGCACCCGCAAGAACAAGGTCACCTACTTTCAGTGTACCGTTTTGAACAAGGATAGATGTTACCGCACCACGGCTATTGTCAACACGTGCTTCAATCACCACACCTTGTGCAGCACCTTCTTCAGATGCTTTCAACTCAAGCAATTCAGCTTGGATTGAAATAAGATCTAGAAGCTCATCGATACCTTGACCAGAATGTGCTGAAACCATTGCAACAGGTACATCACCGCCCCATTGTTCAGGCACGATTTCTTTTACTGTCAATTCGTTCAATACGCGATCTGGATCAGCAGATTCTTTATCCATCTTGTTGATTGCAACAATGATTGGTGTACCCGCTGCACGCGCATGATCAATTGCTTCCGCAGTTTGTGGCATTACACCATCATCTGCTGCTACAACAAGAACCACGATATCAGTCGCTTTCGCACCACGTGAACGCATTGCCGTAAATGCAGCATGTCCAGGAGTATCAAGGAAAGTGATCATACCTTTTTCAGTTGTAACGTGGTAAGCACCGATATGCTGTGTGATACCGCCCGCTTCACCTTGAGCAACTTTTGCACGACGAATACGGTCAAGAAGCGATGTTTTACCATGGTCAACGTGACCCATGATTGTCACCACTGGTGCACGAGTAGATTGAACACCACGCGCGCCTTCAGCAGCTTCAAGTAAGTTATCTTCCGCTTGCGTATCAGATACAAGAACAGGGTTATGACCCATTTCTTCTACGATTAATGCCGCAATTTCTTGATCAATTGCTTGGTTTTGTGTAACCAACTCACCCATTTTCATGAGCGATTTAATTACTTCACGTACTTTAATCGCCATTTTTGCTGCAAGATCTGCAACAACAATGGTTGAACCAATTTCAACATCATAAACTTGCTTTTTAACAGGTTTTTCAAAGCCATGTTTATTTGCAGTACTGGTTTTCAAACCACGTTTATGTGAGTTATCACGGAAAGATTGCTCTTCGCCACGACGACCACCTTTCTTCGGTGCACGTGCACCCGGTGTATTGGCACCACGTTTGATGTCGCGGTCTTCTTTCGCAAATGAATCTTCATATGCTTGACCAACAAGACCCGCAGCAAGAGGAGAATCATCCACTACACGAATGGTCGCCGTTGCATCTTCGTTTGAATACTTAGATGCCATTTGACGCATTTGTTCAAGTGTACGTTGCTGCGCTTCTTCAGCTGCTTTACGACGTGCTGCTTCTTCAGTTGCTTTTAATTGAGCTGCTTGTGCTTCACGCGCTTTCTTCTGCTCAGGAGTTTCAATCACTTTAATTTGTGCTTTAACTACTGGCTTGTTTGTCGATTTACGCTTCACCACAACAGCTGCTTTTGCTGTTTCTTGCTTGGTGGTTTCTTGCTTAGCTGCAGCACGCATTGCTTCTAAGTTTGCAGCCGCTTTATTTGCCACTGGACTTTCAGCCGTTGCTTTAGGTTCAACAGTCTTACGTGTCTGTTGTTCTGCTTGTGCTTTCGCCAAAGCTTCTGCTTTGATTTGTTCAGGATCAGGCTTGGTAAATGTATGCTTCTTGCGAACTTCTACATTAATAGTTTTTGCCTTACCTGAGGTACTTGCTACTTTAGCCGTACCTGTAGTTTTACGTTTCAACGTGATTTGTCCTGCTTGCCCTACGTCCTGACCATGAACTTTCTTCAAATGGTTAACGAGGGTATCTTGTTGTTCAGTAGAAATAATGTCGTCAGCTTTACGTTGCGGTAAACCTGCATCGCGAACCTGCTCTAGGAGCTTGTCTACAGGACGTCCTACGCTGAGTGCTAACTCTTGAATCGACTTGTCCGTCATCTATTACCTCCTAGTTAAACCATGATTCACGCGCTTTCATAATTAATTGACCCGCTTGCTCAGCCCCTAAACCTTCAATATCTGAGATATCGTCAGTCGCTTGGTCTGCCAAGTCATCAACAGTCACTACTCCGCGTGCAGCCAATGCATACGCGATTTCTTGTGTCATTCCTTCCATTGCAAGAAGTTCAGCACTTGGGTCTTGGATATTTTCTTGCTGTTGTAGTGCATCTGCCAATGCCAATTCTTTGGCACGACTTTGCAACAATTCAACAGTTTCAGCATCCAACTCAATTTCATCAAATGTTTCAGCTGGAACATAAGCAATTTCTTCAAGAGAAGTAAAGCCCATATCCACCAACGCCATTGCCAAATCTTCTTCAATATCTAGACGTGATACAAATAAGTCTAAGTATTGTTGTGCTTCATTTTGCTGACGTGCATGATATTCTTCTTCAAGCATCATGTTTAGTTTATAACCAGTCAGTTCAGAAGCTAAACGTACGTTTTGGCCTTGAGAACCAATCGCACGCGCTAGTTGATCGCTAGTTGCGAAAATAATGTCCGCAGTACGCTCTTCTTCATCAATCACAATACCAGATACGTCTGCAGGCTCTAATGCGCTTGCAATGTATTGTGCTGGATCATCAGACCATACTACTACATCAATACGCTCACCATTCAACTCCTGTTGAACTGCTTGAATACGCGTACCACGCATACCAATACAAGCACCTACAGGGTCAATACGATGATCATTGGTTTTCACTGCAATTTTAGCACGCACACCAGGTTGACGCGCTGCGGCTTTAATCTCAATGATTTCTTCAGAAATTTCAGGAATTTCTTTTTTCATCAAAGCCATAAGCATTTCAGGACGTGCACGTGACAATAACAATTGCGCACCACGACCTTCACGATTCACGTTAAACAAAATCGCATTTACGCGTTGTTTTGGACGCAAAATTTCTTTTGCGATCATTTCTTCACGCGCAAGATATGCTTCAGCATTATCACCAAGGTCAATAATGAAACCATCTTTGGTTTGCTTTTTCACTTCGCCGTAAATTAGCTCGCCTACTTTAGATTCGTAAGCATCAGCAACTAAAGCACGCTCAGCTTCACGAATCTTCTGTACGATCACTTGCTTAGCAATTTGCGCTGCAATACGACCGAAGTCAATTGAAGGCACTTCAAGCTCACGAATGTCACCAATCGACCATTTCGCAGGATCGACGTCAGAAATAGCATCTTGGCATGCAGGCATTTCATGATCTTCATCTGCAACCACTTCCCATTGACGGAAAGTACTATAGTCACCAGTTTTACGATCAATCTCTACACGGAGACGCGCTTCTTCAGAATTCGTGCCTTCATAGAATTTCTTTTTCGTCGCTGCAACGAGAGCTTGTTCAAGCGCTTCGAAAATTGCTTCGCGACCTACACCTTTTTCGTTACTAACCGTTTCAACGACGGTAAGGATTTCGCGTGCCATAAGCCACCTATTTGTTCAGATTCTTATAAATTGAATTAATCTTGATAAACCAGATTTGCTTTGTCGATATTGTTACTATCAATTTCAAGCACTTGTTGCTTTTCTACTTCAACCTGAATCACTTCATTTTCCAGATCTACCGCAACCAATTTCGCTTGAAATTTGCGACGATTTTCAACAGCACTGATCAGGCGTAAAGCAACTTGTTGACCAATATATGCCGGCATCTGCTCCAATTGGAAAAATGGACGATCCCACCCTGGAGAAGACACCTCAAGTGCATACTCACCAGAAATTGGGTCATGAACATCAAGCATAGCACCCACTTGTTGAGTGACACGCACACAGTCTTGTACGCCAATACCACGGCCAAGCTCAAGCTCACCGTCTTCACTAATCATTGGTTCTACATTTTCATCAACAGCTTTGTCAATATAGATACGCAATAACGAACGTTTGCCCTGAGGGACAAATTCAATCCCCCATAGATCTACATTACAAGCTTGCACTGCAGGAGCGATTAAATCTTGGAGTGCTTGGGTTTTATTTGATAACTTCATTTACTCTCGTCATTTTGTGCGATTTAATGGCCGTGTTGACCGATGAAACAGACCCACTACAGTGAAGCATGACTATTTGACCAATTGATGTCGACACTACACGATAGCCAATAAAAAAGGGCGCAATCGCCCCAATTATTACACAGAAAACCAATGTCCACTGTGCAAAAAGGCCCACCTTGTTGTGAGCCTCTTTTAGAAACTTGGTAGCGGGAGCTGGATTTGAACCAACGACCTTCGGGTTATGAGCCCGACGAGCTACCAGACTGCTCCATCCCGCATCAACGTGCAAAAATTATATACAAATATGAAATATTTTTCAATCTAAATCTAAATACTTCATACCTGCTCTGATTTAGTTGCACCTAAATCAAATTGGTAGCGGGAGCTGGATTTGAACCAACGACCTTCGGGTTATGAGCCCGACGAGCTACCAGACTGCTCCATCCCGCAACAAAACGCAAAATTTCTTAATTTAATCACTTAAATTACTTATTTTAGTTTGCTTCTAAAATAAGGTTGATTGGTAGCGGGAGCTGGATTTGAACCAACGACCTTCGGGTTATGAGCCCGACGAGCTACCAGACTGCTCCATCCCGCATCAACAGATTTGCCACATACACCAACTTAATCTTCTGGATTCATAAGTTGGTGCGGAAGGGGGGACTTGAACCCCCACGCCCGAAAGCACTACCACCTCAAGGTAGCGTGTCTACCAATTCCACCACCACCGCAGCTGTGACGAATTCTAGTAGCATCACCACAAAAAAGAAAGGATTAATTCTAATTATTCACTCGTTTTAGGTGCAGATGGCGAAGTTTCACCCAAATTGGTTGTTGCTGGTGCTGTTGTCTGTACAGATTTCAAGCTATACGCTTCTGTGGTTTGCTGTTTTGCGAATACTGCCAGCGTTAAACTGGTAATAAAGAATAAAGCTGTCAAAATCGCAGTTAGGCGTGTTAAGAAGTTACCTGAACCTGACGCACCAAAAACCGTTGCAGCGCCACCGCCACCAAAAGAGGCACCTGCATCTGCGCCCTTACCATGCTGTACAAGAATCAAACCGATCATTAACACGGCAAGAATAATATGCACCACCAGCACAAAAGTATGCATGATGAACTCCTCGTTATTTTGTATGCGCAAAGGCCTGAGCGATTTGATAAAAAGATGCAGCATTCAAAGATGCTCCACCCACTAAGGCGCCATTAATATCTGGGCAGGCCGCTAACTCTACTGCATTTTCAGGCTTAACACTACCACCATATAAAATTGGCATTGTGCTACCTAGTGTTGTGAGCTGTTTTAAACCTTCACGAATTTTAGCATGCATGTTTTGTGCATCTTCTGGTGATGCGGTTTTCCCAGTACCAATGGCCCAAATTGGCTCATAAGCAATCACAATCTGCTGCCACTGCTCTGCTGTAACGCAACTTGCAATATCACAGATCTGTTGTAATACCACTTGATCAGCTTGACCATTCTCTCGCTGTTCAAGGCTTTCACCAACACAATAAATGACCGTTAAACCTTCTGCCAAGGCATACTTTACTTTTTCGCGAATGACTTGTGGATGATCACCAAAAAATTCACGGCGCTCTGAGTGACCAATCAATACATGTTCAATTGCACTATCTTTTAATAAAGTCGCACTAACCTCACCTGTATACGCCCCAGTTCCCGGCATACGAGAAACATCTTGCGCAACTACATGAACAGCACAGCTCGCTTGTTTTAATTCGTCTTTTACGAGATGTAGTGCGATTGAAATCGGTGCAACTGCCAAATGACATTGCGCTGGAGAAATTTCATTCTTATTCAATAATTCTTTAAATTCATTTATAAGTTGTTTGGCATTCACCTGCATTGGATTCATTTTCCAATTCCCTACAACCCAAGGTGTGATCGTCGAATCCGACATACTTAACCCATTCACAAAACAATTGATTTAAACGGCGACATTCTACACGGAATTCCGTATTGAGAAGATAATTTTCTTGACAGTTTAGTATTAACTTCACTTTTTTATATTTTTTTCAGTCATTAAAATGGCAAAAAATATCAGTTTCATTAGACTGGTTCATGCTTTTGATTAATAGTTAGTGAAATACAACACTTTCAGATATGGTATTTTTATACAACAAAAGTATAATTTTACAATACCAATTATAAACAATTTAATTGAAGTAGGCATTGAGCGAATGACAGCACTACAAGGTTCTCCACGATTCACAGGTTTTATTCGCCGTTTGGTCGAAGATGGAATCGTTTCTACTGAAAACATGCAGACTGCTGTTAGCAGTGCAAAGAAAGCAAACCAAGATATTGTCCCTTATTTAATTGAGAATTTAAAACTCAAACCCATTGTCATTGCCGAAAAAATTTCTGAAGAGTTTGGTGAGCCGTTATTTGATCTTTCGACTTATGACTCTGCTCATATTTTAAGAGATGTCGTTGAAGACAAACTGATTACCAAATTCCGCGTTTTGCCCATTTTTCGACGTGGGCATCAACTCTTTGTAGCCACCAGCAATCCGACGCATATAGATGCTATGGATGCCATGCGTTTCAACAGTAAGCTCAGCATTGAAGCAATTATTGTTGAACATGACAAATTAGAAAAAATTATTGAACAAAATTATGCCGCAGAAAGTACCTTTGAGTTTGATGATGACTTTGAATTGCATGTCCATGAAGAGCATACAGATCAAGAAGACAACGATGATCAACCTCAAGAAGATGAAGCCCCGATTGTTAAATATATCAATAAATTATTGATTGATGCGATACGCATGGGTGCATCGGACTTACATTTTGAACCGTATGAAAAAGTGTATCGTGTACGCTACCGTGTGGATGGTGTTTTACGCCAGATTGCTACGCCTCCATTACAGTTAGCCAACCGCCTTGCTTCACGCTTAAAGGTTATGTCTCAAATGGACATTGCTGAAAAACGTGTGCCTCAAGATGGACGGATTAAACTTAAAATATCAAAAACTAAAGCCATCGATTTTCGTGTCAACTCACTGCCGACACTTTTTGGTGAAAAAATTGTGCTGCGTATTTTAGATCCTTCGAGTGCAATGCTGGGTATTGATGCCTTAGGTTATGAACCTGAACAAAAAGCTTTATTTATGGAAGCTCTGGAAAAACCACAAGGTATGCTGCTCATCACAGGTCCCACAGGTTCAGGTAAAACGGTTTCTCTCTATACTGGTCTGAATATTCTAAACAAAGAAGATACCAATATTTCAACCGCTGAAGATCCTGTCGAAATTAACTTGGAAGGTATTAATCAGGTTAACGTGAACAATAAAGTTGGTCTAACCTTCTCAGCCGCTTTAAAGTCTTTCTTACGACAAGATCCAGACATTGTCATGGTCGGTGAGATCCGAGACTTAGAAACTGCTGAAATTGCGATTAAAGCCGCGCAAACGGGTCATATGGTGATGTCTACCCTACATACCAATAGCGCACCAGAAACCCTGACTCGTTTAAGAAATATGGGGGTCCCTTCCTTTAATATTGCAACCTCTGTAAACTTAGTGATTGCACAACGACTTGCTCGACGACTCTGTCCACAGTGTAAAGTCCCTACTGAAGTACCCAAAAATAGTTTGTTAGAAATGGGCTTTAGCGAACAAGAGATACAACAGCCAGATTTCAAAATTTTTCAACCTGTCGGTTGTTCAGAATGTCGAGATGGCTATAAAGGGCGTGTGGGGATCTATGAAGTAATGAAAATTACATCTGAAATATCCAAGATTATTATGGAAGATGGTAATGCAATTCAAATTGCAGAAGCATCGGCAAAATTGGGGTTTAATAATCTACGTCTTTCAGGTTTAAAGAAGGTCATGCAAGGGGTAACTTCACTACAAGAAGTCAATCGTGTGACCAGCGAATAAAGTACGTATTTAAAATAAGGATAAACGCATGGCTGTCAAAAAAGCACAGATGATGCCAACCTTCAGTTATGAAGGAGTTGACCGCAAAGGGGCAAAAATTAAAGGGGAACTTCCTGCACGGAATATGGCTTTAGCTAAAGTCACATTACGTAAGCAAGGGGTTGCCATTAAGACCATTCGAGAAAAGCGAAAAAATATTCTTGAAGGTTTGTTAAAAAAGAAAGTCAGCACACTAGATATCACCATTTTCACACGCCAATTGGCCACCATGATGAAAGCGGGTGTACCTTTGGTACAAAGCTTTGAAATTGTGGCCGAGGGCTTAGAAAACCCAGCAATGCGGGAAGTGGTCTTAGGCATTAAAGGTGAAGTCGAAGGTGGCAACACTTTTGCTGGCGCGCTAAAAAAATATCCCCAGCACTTTGACAATTTATTTTGCTCTTTGGTCGAATCTGGCGAACAATCAGGTGCGCTTGAAACCATGTTGGATCGTGTCGCAATTTATAAAGAAAAAAGCGAACTCCTGAAACAAAAAATCAAAAAAGCCATGAAATATCCAGCCTCCGTAGTTGTGGTGGCAGTTATTGTCACCATCATTTTGATGGTGAAGGTTGTTCCTGTATTCCAAGATTTATTTAGCTCATTTGGTGCAGATCTTCCAGCCTTTACCAAAATGGTCGTGAATATGTCAGAGTGGATGCAAAAATACTGGTTTATTCTAATTATCGCGATTGGAGTGTTGATTGCCGTATTTCTTGAAGCCAAAAAACGGAGTAAAAAATTCCGTGACTTTTTGGATAAAGCGGCATTAAAGGCTCCTATTTTTGGTGATCTGGTTTATAAAGCCATTATCGCGCGTTACAGCCGTACTTTAGCCACGACCTTTGCTGCCGGTGTTCCACTGATTGATGCTTTAGAGTCAACTGCTGGAGCAACCAATAACGTGGTCTATGAGCAAGCGGTGCTTAAAATCCGAGATGATGTTGCGACTGGGCAACAGTTGCAATTTGCCATGCGGGTCACGGATAAATTTCCTTCTATGGCAATACAAATGGTTGCCATTGGTGAGGAATCAGGTGCACTGGATGCCATGTTAGATAAAGTCGCGACACATTATGAAAATGAAGTCGATAATGCCGTCGATGGCTTAACCTCAATGATGGAGCCCTTAATCATGGCGGTTCTTGGGGTCCTTGTCGGCGGTCTGGTCATTGCCATGTATCTTCCAATCTTCCAAATGGGTTCTGTGGTTTAATGCAAGATTTACTCGATTATTTTATTCAAAACCCAACTGCACTTTATGTCGCAGTTGGGATTTTTAGTTTATGCATTGGTAGTTTTTTAAACGTTGTCATTTATCGCACTCCCAAAATGATGGAGCAAGAATGGCATCAAGACTGTCAACTACTCTTACATCCTGAACAAGCCATTTTGGATGAGAAAAAACTCAGTCTCAGCCAGCCAGCTTCAACCTGTCCGAAATGTAAGAAACCTATTCGTTGGTATCAGAATATCCCTGTCATTAGCTGGTTAGTATTACGTGGTAAATGTGGAACCTGTAGTAACCCGATCAGTATCCGCTACCCTTTGGTTGAATTGCTAACTGCCATCTGTGCTTTGACAGTCGTCGCGGTCTATGGTCCCACCTTACAAATGTTGTTTGGTTTGATTCTCACCTATACATTAATCGCACTAACATTTATTGATTTCGATACACAGCTTCTACCTGATCGTTATACCTTGCCATTGGCAGCATTAGGACTGGGAATTAACAGCTATTCTATTTATACCTCACCAAGCGTTGCCATCTGGGGCTATATCATTGGTTTTCTTTGCCTTTGGATTGTGTATTACCTGTTTAAAATTATTACAGGTAAAGAAGGCATGGGCTATGGTGACTTTAAATTACTGGCTGCTTTAGGGGCTTGGATGGGTCCGTTGCTGCTACCATTGATCATATTACTGTCTTCACTGGTCGGTGCGATCATCGGAATTATTCTGCTTAAAATCCGTAAAGAAAATCAACCTTTTGCTTTTGGCCCCTATATTGCCATCGCGGGTTGGGTTGCCTTTTTATGGGGTGAGCAAATTATGAAAGTTTATCTAGGACAATGAGTATGCAAGACCCATTCATTCTCGGTCTTACAGGTGGAATTGGTAGTGGGAAATCTGCTGCCAGCCATTGGTTTGAAACACAAGGCATTCAAGTGGTCGATGCCGATATTGTCGCACGTGAAGTGGTCGAACCGAATCAGCCTGCCTTACATGCCATTCAAGCAGCCTTTGGCGACTGGGTACTCGATAAAACAGGTGCACTCAATCGTAAAGCCTTACGTGAACATATCTTTCAACATGCCGATGCACGTAAAGTTTTAGAAGGCATCACCCACCCTGCTATTCGACAATCGATTCTTCAGCAACTGCAAGATGCCACCAGTCCTTATGTGATTCTGGTCTCTCCGTTACTGCTAGAGACCAATCAACACGAGTTGACTGATCGTGTCTTATTAATTGATGCATCGGAAGACTTACAGATTGAACGCGCCAGCCAAAGAGATCGACAAAGTATTCAGCAGATCCGACAGATTATTCAAGCACAAATGCCACGAATGCAAAAACAACAGCTAGCGCATGATATTGTGCTCAATGATGGTCATCTCAGCCATCTTTATGCACATCTTGAACCTTTACATCAGAAATATTTAAGCATGGCAGAGCAAAAGCAGTCAGTTTAAGATGACCTCTTTTGCTGATCGAGTTGCGCTTGCAAGGTGTCTTTACGTAACCAACGCCACGGCTGCAAAGCCCCAATTCCCATCCCCAGCAAACCGCACATAATTGCCAAACTTAACGGTTCATGCAATAAAGGCACAGCCAGAATCGCGGCAATAAATGGCGCCAAAGTCACAATACTGCCTGCCTTAAATGCACCGAGTCGCTTGATTGCTTCCACGTAAGTCAGCGTTGCAACAATCACTACAAAAATGCCATGGAAAAGTGTTTGCAACAACAAATGCATCGGTTCTGGTTGATCGAGATGTTTCGGTAAAAATAACAAATAGATAGGCAAATAGATAATCGCAGACCAAATCGCAACACTCGCCATGGAATGCCAAGCGGAAAGTTTCCATTGCCGCAATAGAACCGTAAAAATCCCCCACCAGATTGCACTCAAGAGAAACAGTAAGTCACCAAAACCAAAAGCAACCCCTGTTTCCTGATACATCAAATAAGACATTGAGCCAATTGCGGTCAGCATAATTGCCAGACTTAGCCACGTATGACGATCAAAAGGTTGTTTAAACAGTAAATACGCCGCGATTGCAGTACATAGTGGTAAACAACCATTCAAGAAAATGGCTGCATGTGCCGCAGGAACATAATGAAATGCACTATATGACGTTAAACAGTACGCCACACCCCCGATAAGTGCCAAAATGATCGGTTGTTTATGCCATAAAAAAGCAGTGTCTTTTTTATAAATTAAAATCGGCATTAAAATGCAAAACGCCAATGCAAAACGCAGTGCAGTGATATCCCACGCACTGATATGCCATTGTGCACTTAAGCGAGAAGCCAAAGTAAATCCGCCCCAAATGCACATGGTAATGGCAACAAACAAATAGCCTTTGGAGCGGTGTGAAATCATCTTTACAACAATATGCTAAGCAATAAAAAGTAAATTAAACGCTTTGACGTTGGCGACATGCTTCATAGAGTGCCATGCCTGTTGCTACACTCACATTCAAACTTTGTAAGTTGCCCGCCATCGGAATATAAACGGTTTGATCACATTGAGACTGGGTAATTGGACGCAGGCCTGTATCTTCAGCACCCATCACCACACATACCGCGGTTCCAGTAAAATCGAACTGTTGTAATGGAAGTGCTTTCTCATCAAGCATGGTCCCCACCACACGCACGTTAAACTCATCTTTAATTTGCGCTAAAGTCCGTGCCAAATTGGTCACTTGGATAAATTTAACTTTTTCGGCACCACCCGCTGCCACTTTACGTGCTGTCGGGGTCAAACTTGCAGAACGATCACGTGGCACAATTACAGCTTCCACACCCATAGCAGCCGCAGTACGAATACACGCACCTAAGTTATGTGGATCGGTGACTTGGTCTAACCCCAGCAATAAACAATTTGGTGATTGCTTCAGTAAGGCTTCCAGATCTTTTTCATTTAAAATTGGATTAGGGCGAACAGCGGCCACGACCCCTTGGTGAAATGGCAAGCCAGCCATTTTTTCTAATCGATCCCGACCTGTTTGTTGCACACTAATACCAAAAGGTTCAGCCAACTCAAGTACACGTTTTAAACGTTGGTCATCACGCCCTTTCAAGGTGAACAAAGTTAGAACACGTTCAGGCTCCAATTCTAAGAGCGACTCTACTGAATGAACGCCATAATAATATTCAGGTTTTGCCATGAACAACCTCGAGTAAGCAAAAAGATAGGGAGAAACTACAAACAGAAAATCCTGCAAAGTTGCCTTTACAGGATTTTAACTTAAGCCATAGTTTAACTGATTTTCGTTAAAATAGCTTTGCTTATCCGTCCTAGACTTAGCCTTCTAAATGGCATACATAGTCTAAAACTTCATCTGTTTCAATTTTAAAACGGCTATTGCCAGGTACATAAAATGATTGCCCTGCACGGAACAATTCACTTTCTTCACTATCCGCAATTTTTACACGACACTCACCCGAAATAATTTCCATACGCTCAGGCACATGTGTTTCAAACGTTAAGGCTTGTTCAGTTGGAAGAATAACGCCTAGGGTTTTTTTGGTTCCATCTTCAAATTGAACGGTATGGCTAATGCATAATCCACCAAAGTAAACGTTCGATTTTTTGATAACTGATACATGATCAAACTGAGCTGACATGCGTATTCTCCAGATGATGCGGATAAATATCTTAATGATTGATGTAGTTTAAATAGGCAATAGCAACTAATCAATCGGTGTTTATCTGTAAACAGCATTTTTACTAGAAAACCTAGAGTCACACTTTTACAGCCCCATTTTAACTGAAAAATTGTATATGATTGATGCTTGAGACTCAAATTGCTTTAGTCTTAAATCTTTACTATGCAATTGAAAAATTTACGCTAATATAGAATCCAACACAGTTTCAGCACAGACTAAAACTTGTGAGAATTAAAAAATTTGACTATCTTACAGAAACCAAACTTTTCGCAGCTTGGACGCGTTTATGCTGACACATTTAACTCTCATCAACTTTGCCTTAGCTGATCACTTAGCCATTGATATTGATCAAGGTTTTAATGTTCTTACAGGTGAAACTGGTGCAGGAAAATCATTATTACTGGATGCACTTTCAGCCAGCTTAGGCGACCGCACAGACACCAATTATGTGCGCTATGGTGCAGATAAGGCCGATATTACCGCCGTGTTTAGTTATGAACAGCATAGCCCCGAAGCCTCTTGGTTACAGCAACATGAGTTAGATGACGATTCAGGTGAAATCCATTTAAGACGCGTCATCTTCGCTACAGGCCGCAGTAAAGCTTGGATTAATGGTCGTCCCAGCAGTTTGTCTGAACTCAAAGAGTTAGGCCGACTTCTGGTTCAACTCTATAGTCAGCACAGTCAACAGCAACTTTTAGAGCCACCTTATCCGAAGCACTGGCTTGATCGTTACAGTAATTTTGCGCAACCTGCACAACAAGTCAAAGAAGCCTATTCAAATTGGCAGCAAACCATTCGTCAGCATCAAGCTGCTCTCGATGCCCAAGCCAGCCGTAAACAACGTATTGCAACCCTTGAATTACAACTCGAAGAATTAGAAGAAGTGATTCAATTGGCGTATAAAGAGATTGAACAGGAGTTCGACCGACTCAGTCATCATGAACACATCATGCAAGATTGTAGTTATGCCTTAAATACCCTGGATGAAGCTGAGCAGAATATCAATCAAGAATTGTCTGGACTCATTCGTCGCTTAGAATCCCATGCAGGACGCAGTGAACAATTGGCAGAAATACATAACTCGATTCTGAATGCGCAAAGCGAATTGGATGATGCAACGGCAAATTTACGCCAGTTCATTGACCGTCAAAGCTATGACCCTGAGCGCATGGAAGAATTAAATACCCAACTTGAAGTGTTCCATCGTTTTGCCCGTAAATACCGCACCCAACCAGAAGATTTAAATCAGGAATACCAAGGCTGGCAAGCAGAGTTAGCACAGTTACATGCCCTAGAAGACCCTGAAACTTTAGCTGAACAAGTCGAACTGGCACATCAGGACTTTTTAGCGAAAGCGCAACATCTAGATGAAATCCGACGTGCGGCAGCAACACCATTGGCCAAACAATTGACCGAACAAGTGAAGCAACTGGCGCTGCCTGAGGCACATTTTGAGTTTAAGTTTGAACCGCTAGAACAAGCTTCTGCCGATGGACTAAGCTTTATCCAATTACTCTTCACTGCCAATAAAGGCATTCCAGCACAACCTTTGGCACGTGTGGCTTCAGGGGGAGAACTCTCACGTATTGCCCTCGTGATGCAAGTCATGAATGCCGAAAAAACCGAAGCTGAAGTCTTGGTCTTTGACGAAATTGATGTGGGGATCAGTGGCGGAACTGCGGAAATTGTGGGTCGTCTACTGGCGGATTTAGCCCAGCATGTGCAAATTCTCTGTATTACTCATCAGGCGCAAGTGGCAGCTCAGTCTGATCAGCATTTACTGGTGAAAAAACAGCAAACCGATCCTGCGAGTAGTACCATTATTTCACTCGAAGAACCGCAGCGGATTTTGGAATTGGCACGGATGACAGGTGGTGTTGAAATTAGTGAAACTACGCTACAACACGCAAAACAACTCCGACAATTAAAATTCCAGCCCGTATAAATTTAAGGTCAAAGCTGTAAAAAAAGATTGGTGAATAACGCAAAGTCTTGTAAGTTGAAAGTATACGGACTGTAGTCATCGCATAGATGACTTTTAAAGGAGAAATGCTTAGGTGACCAAACAATATCTCACGCATCGTTGCCTGATTGCCCCGCCAGAAATGAAAGATGAGTTTTTTGCTCATACCGTCATTTATTTGGCTCGACATGATGATGAAGGTGCGCAAGGCATTATTATCAATCGACCTTCTGGCATTTCCGTAAAAGAATTACTTAATGATCTAGAAATTGATGCAGATAATGTACATCCGCATGATGTGTTACAAGGTGGCCCTTTACGCCCAGAAGCAGGCTTTGTATTGCATACAGGACAACCGACTTGGCATTCATCGATTGCCGTTGGAGAAAACGTCTGCATTACCACCTCTAAAGATATTTTAGATGCGATTGCGCATAACGAAGGTGTGGGACGCTATCAAATTGCCTTAGGCTATGCCAGTTGGGCCAAACATCAACTGGAAGATGAAATCACTCGGGGTGACTGGCTGATTTGTGATGCTGATATGGATCTAATTTTTAACTTGCCTTATGGCGACCGTTGGGACGCAGCATACAAAAAAATGGGCGTCGACCGTAATTGGTTATCTTCAGAGATTGGTCATGCCTGATTTATCTCAACCGCAATTAATTATGGCCTTTGACTTTGGCACACAAAAAATGGGCATGGCTGTCGGGCAGTCTATTATTTCCAGTGCTAATCCACTGGCTTTATTTCCCATGAAAGATGGTATTCCCCATTGGGACAATTTACTAAAACTGGTCAAACAACATCAACCGAACTTATTTTTAGTCGGATTACCGTTGAATATGGATGATAGTGAATCGGAGCTTTCAACCCGCGCACGTAAATTTGCTCGTCGTTTGCGCCATCAAACCAATATTGAAACCTTGATGGTCGATGAGCGCCTAACCACCCGCGAAGCACGCGATGAACTCGATCATTATCAAGCACAAGGTCGTGGGAAAAAACTTTCTGCCGATAGTCTTGCTGCCGCATTACTGATCGAAAGTTGGTATCGTCACCCCGAAGGTATACAACCTTAAAGCTTGATCTGGAAAAGGACGAATATCTCCTTTTCCATATTTATTACTGCTTGGTCTGGATATGAATGGTTGCGGTTCGACCTGCAACAAAAGCCAACTGGTTTTTCGGCATTTCATCTAACACAATTTTCACAGGTACCCGCTGTGCCAAACGCACCCAAGTAAAAGTTGGATTTACATTTGCCAACAAGGTAGAGCTACTCGAACGTTCACGATCTTCAATCCCTGAAGCAACCCCCTGCACATGACCTTTAATTTTCTGATCATCCCCCATCAACTGTACCGTAGCAGAATCACCAATTTGAATATGGTTCAATTTGGTTTCTTCAAAATAACCGACCACATACAATTGCTGACGATTGACCAAGGCGGCAACAGCATCCCCTGTTTTGACATAATTACCTACCTGTAAACTAAAGTTAGATAAGCTTCCATCCGCAGGCGCAAGTACCTCAGAGCGAGTCAAATTGAGTTGCGCCAAATGCAAATTACTGTTTGCCACTTCAATTAACGCTTTTTGTTGCACAATATTGGCTTTGGCCTGTTCAATGGCTGCCAACATTTGCTCATGCTCGGCATGCGATTGATCGCGCGCTGCGAACATTTGATCCTGTTCTTGTTTAGAAATTGCGCCCTCCATCAAATTGCCATAACGACTGGCATTTTTATCTGCCAAATTGGCATTGGCTTGCGACTTAATCACGTTGGCTCTCGCTTGGGCCAGTGCAGCTTCTGCTTCTGCCAAACCTGCATGGGCTTTTGCTAAATCTGATTTTGCCTGCTCTACATCCAGTGCCTGACGTGCGACATCAATTTTAAACAGCACCTGTCCTTTTTTAACGCTTTGGTTATCTTGAACCAAAACCTGAGTGACTAAGCCAGAAACATCCGAAGATACTTGCATAACGTCCCCTCTAACACGACCATCACGTGTCCAAGGTGCTGAATTATAATAATTCCATAAATGCACCACCACGTAGATCGCTGCCAGTAACATCACGGCTGTGACGATGGGGCGTATTACTTTACGTGTATCTAAGGTATTCATTTCTGTGTCCTCTTATCTAATTCAATCATTTGTATGGCCTAAATACCCCAAAACACCAAAAACCCTTCATGCACGCCCATTAATAAAATAATGTAGAGGCAGATATTGAAGACCCCTGGCAATGCGACCCAACCTTGATCCAGCCATGGGTTGGTCAAGATTGAAACCAATTTAAAGACTAAAAATGCAACAATTGCTTGAATCAAGAAAACAGGAATATAAACTCCATACGCATTGAACTCGCCCATCTCAAGCTCCTGTCTTTATCACATGTATCATTTCCTCTGAGGGTGGCTCATGGAAAATACTGCTGCGAATATTGTTGATATTCATTTTTACCCGCATACAAAAATCCGCATTCGGTTCGTCTTCTAAGCACTGCTCTACATGCTGTAACTCAGCAAAAACCTGCTGCTTTAAGCCTTCAGGTAAAATCTGTTGCTTTTCTTGCACCCAAAAGGCTTGTTCTAAACTGTGTTGTAAGGCAATAAAAGCCTGTTGTAAGTTCACACTGACCTTCGGGTTCTGGACAAATTCAGCCAACCGGCTCAGATTGATGGCCGCACTGGTTTCAATTAATGCTAAATTCATGGCCTGTTTGAGCTGCTCGGATTGAACCAGCTTGGTATTCAATACCCCTATACGGTCAAGCATACTGCGTAAATGAATCCGAAACTGAACCCCATAAGGAATAAACAAGGCCTCACGCATGGCACGGTAATGCAACGCCAAAATTCGACTAGCACTGGTTTCTGGCGACATGGCTCGAATAAAATAAATAGCAAAAATCGAGATAATTGGACCCACACCCCCTGCCAAAGCGGTATCAATCAGTAAGACTGCATCAGTGCTATAACGATTTTGCAAATTTAAACTCATGATGAAGTTAATCAACATCGGTAATGCCAAACCCATTAAAGGTGGATTCGGCAACATGCTCAGCAAGTACAACGACAGAGGCGCCAGTACAAATGCCAACTGCCAGAATTCATGCACTTCGGGCATAATCACAAAGGCATAGAACATAGTAATGATTGCCGCATAAACTGAACCACGAATAAACAAGCGCAACGCAGGTACAGGGTTGTCTAAGCCTGACAAAATACACACCGTGACTGCGGTCAACTGCGCCATCATATAGCCCGCATGCCAACCACTATAAATCCAGAGCAAAAATGAAATAATCGTGGCAATCACTGCGGCGACAGCACTTCGTACCGCCACACCATGATCTCGATGCAAACTCGGGTACGAGGTAGTTAAAGTGACAATCTGTTCTGGAATACGTTTATTGCCTTGCTGGATCAAATCCCATAAACACTTAATGGTCACTACATTTTCTACAAAATGGCGAATGTCCATTTTCAAAGCATGCAAAATGATCTGTTGTTCAGCCGTCGCCAATTCCGATAACGCAGTAAAATCTTGCTCAAAATTGTTAGGTAATTGTTTTAGTTGATCAACTTGCACATGTTGCTGTGCGCGTAAAAACTGTAATACATGCTCATGCAGCACTGGTAAAACTTGCCGATAACGGATATCTATTTGATCTAGCTGTGCAACCCGTTCAGACATAGCCACCAGATTAGCCACAGTCATGCTGACTTGGTGCAATAATTCTTGCAGTGACTTGGTCATGCCTTGTAGGGCGCCACGTTCATAACTTAAATGTACCGCCAAGCCATGAATATCTGAGGTATCACGGGTAATTGCTGCCAACAGTTGGGTATAACGATTGCTGTGTTCTGGATCGGTTAAAATGCTGCGAAACACTTGGCGGGTATCATCCAATGTCTTTTGCACTCGCTTTTGCACTAGCGCACCTAAATGCACTGGAAACAAGGTGCTCGATACCACCGCACTACATAACACAGCGACTGAGATTTCCAAAATTCGCCCCAAAGCCATATCAAACACGCTATGGGTACTAATGCTATTGATTGAGCTACACACCACCATGACCGTGGTATAACCGGCCAACATAAAGACATAGCTACGCGGCGTACGGTCCAATAAAGAGAGATACAGGCATAGCCCCACCCACCCTGCTAGAACCAGTGTAAAAAAGATAGGAAGATCAATAAATTGTGGCGTCAGCACAATGGCAACAATCCCACCGATCAACGTCCCCAAAATGCGGTAGACCGCCTTAGAGGACACCATCCCTGCATAGGGATGTGCCACAATAATCACCGTGCCTGCTGCCCACATGGGATAGGTCAGGTCGAGTGAAAATGCAATAAAAAGCGCCAATAACATCGCTACAAAGGTTTTAACGGCAAAAACCATATCCATGCGACTAGGACGAAAGGCCAAAATTGGCTTAATTAACAACATCACCCCATCCTGTAGACGAAGTTAAATAGATCATCTTTTTCAAAGTCACACCAAGGTCGACAATATCAATATGCAAGCTCTGTCCCATCCGCTGAATTGCGGTAACAGAAGATATTCAAAAATGAGAGGGCAGCTTTTAACGTGAGGAAAACGTCATAGCCGCAATTCAAGCGTAAATTTTGAACAGAAAAATTTACAGTGAGAAGTTCAATCCTATTATTTTCATAATAATTACGGTAAAAGTCAAATAAAATATCTTATTGTGATAATTTGATTTATTATTTATAAGCTTATTGGCATTAAATTTAATCAAATTATCGATGATCGTTTAATTTAAAATCTGCCATCGTTTTATGACAAAAGCTCTGCATGACCAACAACAATTTGTTATAACATCACTTTAAATGTCTTTTTCTTTTTGACGTTGTGGCTTCTTCTTATGACACTTTCTAGTTTTGGTAAAATTCTCACCGTTTTAGACCTGTTTTCAGTGTCTCGCCCAATCATTAATGTCGATATCATTAGTGAAGAACTTGGCCTTTCTAAACCAACCAGCTATCGCTATTTAAAAGAATTGGTTTCTGCTGAACTGTTACAGCGCCTAAGTGGGACATCTGGCGACTATACGCTTGGCTCAAAAATTGCCGTTTTAGATTATATTTCGCATAAATCTAATCCATTGATTCAAATCAGTATTCCGTTCATGAAAGAAATTGCTGAACGAACAGAATTTTGCTGTCTATTGACGCATTTAAATCATGATTCTTGTATCGACTTACATCATGAAGTCACCAAAGGGGTAACTTTATTGTCCTACGGTCGAGGCTGCCCTCGCCCAGTCTATGTAGGGTCATCTCCAAAAACCATTATTTCACACTTACCCAAACAAGGTATTTTAGATTATTACCAACGTTTTTCGACCCAATTGGCGGAAGTTGGATTTGCTCAGAATGACCAAGAATTTCTGAATAAAATGAAAAAAATCAAGAAACAAGGCTATTATTTCTCAAATGGTGAAGTCGATCCAAACGTATCAGGGCTGTCTGTTCCAATCAAATTTTCCAGTAAAGAACCCCCTTTGGCGTTAACCGTACTCGGCTCCAGAAAACGTTTTGAATTTGTCAACTTAGACAAACTCATTGAAGTCTTACATAGCAATGCTGCCTTGATTGAACAACAATTTCTTGCTTTATCGACGACACCAACTGAAATGTAAGTTGTGTCACGTATACAAGAATTGAACAAATTGATTTAGCTTTTCTGGTTGATAAAGCCAATATATTCTCATAATATGATTATAGTTCTTCAGCGGCTTTATGTTTCCATGACATATTGCATGCGTGATTCTCCTCAGAGTTAAAAAGCTCAAGCAGTGTCTTGGGCTTTTTAATGTGTGGAGTATTTTAGATTGCTGTTTTTAATTTTCAGGCATAAAAAAAACTCCATATTTGGAGTTTTTTTTATGCGATCAATTAAGGCTGCTTTAAATACGGCCATGCCGCTTTTAAATAAATGAACATTGACCATAAAGTCAGCCCAACTGCCGTGTACAGCAGTAAATAAGCCAGCGTTTCTAAAGGTTGCCAGTTGAGTAAAAACACTGAAATTGCAATCATTTGAAAAGCTGTTTTGTATTTACCGACGGTAGAAACGGCCACATTGGTCCGCGCCCCAAGCTCTGCCATCCACTCTCTTAATGCAGAGACCGTAATCTCACGCGAAATAATCACAATTGCCGCAAAAGCCATTGAAATTGACGGCTGCCATTGCACCAAGACAATTAATGCCGCTGCAACCATGAGCTTATCTGCCACAGGATCAAGGAAACGACCAAAGGCAGACGTCTGATTTAAAGTTCTTGCCAAATAACCATCAAACCAATCTGTCACCGCAGCAAGGACAAAAATCGCAGTCAAAATAAGATGCCGTGTTAAGCCCCCATCATGTCCTGCAACCCCAATGGCGGGTGGCCAATAGGCAATTAATAAAAATACAGGAATCAAGGCGATACGCGCCAAGGTCAAGATATTTGGAATATTCAGGATTCGACCTGCTGTCATAGACACCGCCAACTTTTCCCCTTTATGAGCGATGACTTTAATGGTTCAAACGAACACATTTAACTCATCGTATTTAGCGCCACTTTATACGAATTGAGGTACAGTGTCACTAGGCAAACACGGTAACTGTCTGCCTTGAAATCGCAATTAAACGATTTTTTGCATCCCACAAATGCGCATATTCCGTGGCATAGCCTTCCGCAGCGTAGTCAGTAAATACTTTATATTTAAACCAATCATGTAAATTTTGCTGTAATGGATTGACATAAGTCACATGCCATGTCAAAGAACTGGCAGGTGCAAACGTCTTAAATAGCGGAAAAACCCCTGGTGGCCAGATATCAAAAAGCGTCATTAGGTCGGCAACCTCAAAAGGCCGATCACTATGCTTTTCAGGATGAAACCGACACCAACCCCCAAAGTCACTTTGTTCACTGCCAGTACATGGTATTTCACCTTCAGCCCAACGCACATCAAACTGCTGATAACACTGTGGAAACTGGGCATTCAACTGCATATCTTGTAAATGCTGGGGTGCCATATAATTTGGCGCCATGCGTTCTTGGCGCACATGAATTTCAGAAGATCGGGCAGCACCAAAACTGGCAATTAAAATACTTTGTACGGCATCGTCTTGCCATAAGCGGACTTCAATGGTGGTCACGGACTTACCCTGACGTAAAATCTCGGCGGTCAGCCGTGCTGCGCCTTGTTGTACAGGTCCAACAAAAGTGACACTGGTACTCAATAACCGTTTAGAACTATCCGCAATGCTCACCAATGCCTTTTGCATCATCAGGCCCGCAACCACGCCACCGTAAATTGTTCGGCCCTGTAACCAGCCGGTCGGTATTTCAATCCATTCATTCTGCTCAAGTGCTTGATACACAGCTAACAGTGTCATGCCTGTCTCTTATTTTATTCTTTAGCAAAGATTGTTCACCATGTACTCGCATTTGTGAATACCATATGACTCACGCGTCACTGAGCGTTTCTGCTATTTACTCACAGTGATTCATGCAAAATTTTATAAATGGTACGCGCCATGACTTCCCCCAAACCAGGCACGAGCATGATTTCATTTTCCGAAGCTTTCAGCACCCCTTGAATACCCCCAAAATGCGTCAGTAAGTCACGACGACGTTTCGGTCCAAGCCCAGGAATCACTTCTAAAATGGAGGAACCCCGCTTCTTATCTCGTTTGGCACGATGCTTGGTAATGGCAAAACGATGCGCTTCATCACGTACTTGCTGAATTAAATGTAAAGCCTTGTGATCTTCGGGCAATTGGATTTTAGTGCCATCGGTGAAATGTAGGGTTTCCAATCCAGGTTTACGCCCCTCACCTTTCGATACCCCCACCATAAAAGCATCTAGCTCTAAGTCTTGCATCACTTGCATTGCCATATGCAATTGACCTTTACCGCCATCAATCAAGAGTAAATCAGGCAGCATGGCTTTTTTATAACGGCGAGTCAGCGCTTGGCGCATCGCTGCATAATCATCGCCTTCGGTAATATCCTGAATCGAGAACTGACGATAATCGCGTTTTCGCGCGCCTCCTGCATCGAACACCACACAAGAAGCAACCGTAGCTTCACCCATGGTATGGGAAATATCAAAGCATTCAATCCGATCAACAGGACGCCCGACCACCTGCTCGAGTTGATGAAAACGCTCATTAAGTTCTAAATGATTGGCCAATTTGCCTTTAATGGCGTGTTGCACATTCATCTGTGCCAACTCTAACCATTCTGCACGCGTTTCACGCACATTATGTTTAATCTGGATTTTTTGTTCAAAATGCTGCTGTAAAGCCTGTTCCAATTCTTTTCGATTGGGAATTTCGACATTCACAATCAATTCATTCGGCACTTCATCCGCCACCTGAAAATAGAAGTTGGCCATAAATTCCGACAGCATTTCACTTAGATCATCACCCAACATATCAGGGAAATAAGCTTTTCCGCCTAGCATTTTGCCATTACGGACATGCATAATTTGTACGCAGGTCACGCCCGCCTGAAAGGCAATTGCCAGAATATCGGCTTCGCCCTTAATTTTATAAATGGCTTGCTGCGCCTGTACATCACGTAATAAGGCCATACGATCACGATAAAACACCGCTTTCTCAAACTCTAACGCTTCAGCCGCGGCTTCCATTTTCTGAATCAATTCCTGATTCAGCTCTTTGGTATCACCTTTTAAGAAGCGAATGGAGTTATTCACGTCTTCCTCATAATCATCAGGACTGATCAAGCCGACACACGGTGCAGAACAGCGTTTAATCTGATACTGCAAACACGGACGCTTACGCTGTGAAAAATAGCTATTTTCACACTGCCGTACATTGAACAGTTTCTGAAGCACCAACAGCGTATCACGTGCATTATATGCACTCGGATAAGGTCCAAAAAACTTGCCGATTTGATGTTTTCCTTTCCCGCGTCCACTGGCTATGCGCGGATAAGGTTTGTCTGCTGAAATAAAGATATAGACATACGATTTATCATCGCGCAGCATAATATTGTACGGCGGACGATGCAGTTTAATCAGATTTTGCTCGAGCAGAAGTGCTTCGGTTTCAGAACGAACCACCAAAGTTTCAATATCATAAATCCGTGCCACCAGCGCCTGAGTTTTAGGATGCTCAATGGTTTTCACAAAATAACTCGACACCCGATTCTTCAGATTTTTGGCTTTGCCGACGTACAGTAACTCCCCCTCTTTGCCCAACATCCGATACACCCCGGGCAAGGTGGTCATATTGGCCAGAATCTTTTCGATATGTTCGCGGGCGTTTTCGTTCACAGTGCGTTAAAACCTTGGAAAGTTATTCAATGATGTGGATGTGCAAAGAGGCTTTTTCAAGCCAGTCAATCAAATCGTTTGATCGACAATCTTATTCTGGTGAATTTAAAGCGATACAGCGGGCTTTAAAGTTAAAAATCTCAAGTCGGCTCTACAGCTTGAGGTTGTGGCATCACTTGTCCATACAGATCCATGTGCTCATCTCCCCAAGCTTTGAGCGCCAATAAAATCTCACGTAAGCTCATACCTAAAGGCGTCAAGCTATATTCCACTTTTGGCGGAACTTGCGGATAAACTTCACGATGAATAATTCCATCCTCTTCCAACTCACGCAGTTGATTGGTCAGCATGCGTTGGGTGACATTGGGAATTCGTTTACGAATTTCACCAAAACGTAAGGTATGCTCGGTCAACAAATGCCATAGAATGATACTTTTCCACTTGCCATCTAAAATACCGATTGCAGCCTCAACTGCACAGCCTGGACTGCAATTAAAGCGAGAGTGCTTTGCTTTACTCATTTCAATAGTATCCTTTTCTACACTATATGCAGAATTTAACCGTATATACCAAATTTAAAACGACGTTAAGATTTTAATCATAAACCCAATTTGAGATTAAAAATATGAAAGCTGTTGGATATTTACAGGCAGGTACTGCCGAACAATTACAAGATATTGAACTCCCAACGCCCACTCCAAAAAACCGCGAAGTCTTGGTGGCAGTTAAAGCCGTTTCGGTGAATCCCGTCGATTGTAAGATCCGAACCCGCGTTTCACCCGAACAAGGACAATATAAAGTTTTGGGTTGGGATGCCGCAGGTGAAGTGGTCGACGTTGGTCCAGAAGTAGAACACTTTAAAGTGGGCGATCAGGTCTGGTATGCAGGCGACTTAACCAAAGCCGGCACCAATGCCGAATTTCATGTGGTCGATGAACGAATTATCAGTTTAAAACCGCAGAATCTATCCTTTGCTGAAGCGGCAGCATTGCCACTCACTGCCATTACCGCTTGGGAAATGTTGTTCGACCGTCTACAAGTGCAACAGCATGATCACCCTCATGAATCCATTTTGATTATTGGCGGTGCAGGAGGTGTCGGCTCTATGGCCATTCAACTGCTCAAAGCCAAAACCCAATTGCAAGTGATTGCCACGGCATCTCGTCCTGAAACACAGGCATGGGTGAAACAATTGGGTGCGGACATCGTACTTGACCATCGTCAATCCTTGGTCGAGCAACTACAGGCACAAAATATAACGGCACCACGTTACGTATTTTCCACCACGCACACAGGCAGTTATCTTAGCCAGATTGCTGAACTGATTGCGCCACAAGGTCGGTTTGGTCTAATTGATGATCCTGAACAGTTAGATATTAATCTGTTTAAACGTAAATCAATTGCAGTACATTGGGAGTTTATGTTTACCCGCTCTATGTTCCAAACGCCTGACATGACAGCACAATCCCATCTTCTGCAACAGGCCGCGCAACTGATTGAAACAGGGAAAATTAAAACCACCTTGAATCAGGTCGTGGGCAGTATCAATGCGGAGAATATCCGTCAAGCCCACCATGCGATTGAATCAGAACGGACTCAAGGCAAACTGGTGCTTGAAGGTTTTTAAATGCTAAAAAGCCCGCTGTCTAACTGATGAAAGCGGGCTTTTTTACGATTCAACCAGAGACCAATTTAACTGATCGACTGCTGCGCCTGTTGCAAAGCTTGTGTAAAAGCCTGTTTATCTTTAGGTGAAATTAAGATGAATTTGGCTTTACCCTCTTTTTGATAATCAATTCGAAGACGATCCAAAGAAAGTGCAGGTGAAGAAACTGAATTACTACTAGGACTAATTTTCTGGATGGTAGACAATGGAATTTTCCAGGTCAAAAACATACTGCTAACGACCAATTGCTCTGCGTCAATCCGATATTGTGTGCTCCATACAGGCCACCACAGCACCGCTATGGTCAACACATAAATCAAAGTATGCACAGGATATTGTGCCATGCTTCCTTTGGCATACATGGTCAATAACAATTGAAGCAATAAGCCCGTCATCGCAATGATAAAACCGAGAATCCACCAATCTTTTTTTGAACGAAATTTTTGCATATTCTCCCCCATTTGCTCTTATCTTACACAAAAAATAGCAAACTGTAAGAGCAAGTACTCACGACTTTCAGACCTAAAAAAACGTCCCGCAGGACGTTCTGGTTTAGCAAGGCTTAGAATACGTAAGGACGGACAAAGATCAGGAAAAAAATACCTAACATCAGGAACCATTTTAAAAAATAGTACAATTTACGATTGGTTTTCTTTAAGGCTTTGGCCTTTAACCGACCTTGATAAACTGTTCCAAAAACCTTATTCAAACCACCCGTTTGATCCCCTGTTTCATTGGGTGAACTGGCGGCCGTCATGACATTTTGACCGAACCAACGATTAAACTTTTGCATCAACCGCGTCTCTAAGGGACGTTCAACATCGGCAAAGAAAATAATGCGGTTTTGTTCCGTTTTATTCTCGGCATAGTGAATATACGTTTCATCAAACACGACGCTTTCACCGTCACGCCATGAATAACGTTGCCCATCAACATCAATAAAACAGCGATCATCATTTGGGGTGATTAATCCTAAATGATAACGTAGTGAACCTGCATAAGGATCTCGATGACGCACCAAACGGCTATCAGGTGCCAGTTCGGTAAACATTGCAGCTTTAATGCTAGGTAAAGTCTTTAATAATTCGGTAGTTTTGGGGCATAGTTCGGCAGCGGACGGATGCGCAGAGTCATACCATTTTAAATAAAAACGCTTCCAACCTGTTTTAAAAAATGAGTTAAAACCGAGGTCATCATAACTACTCGATGCTTTGATACCACCGCGCTCATACAATGCTTGGGCTTCATCTCGAATCATTTCCCAATTTTCATCCAAAATTTTCAAATCATGAAAATATTGGGTTTCAATATACGGCTGATTCGGCACCTTGGAAAAGAGGTACATTAAAAAGTTGATGGGCGCCAATAAGGTCGAATGGTCAAAAAATTGACGGTAAAAAGAATGACGCACTTTACCGCGATTTTGGATATACAACGCAGAAATCACAAAAATCGCCAAGATAATCCACTTAATCATACAGCACTCGTTTCATTGCTTCTGATGGTCACGTCTTACAACGTGACCATGGGGCTAGACCTTAATTTTGGCAAAATTTTATCAAATTTAATGCACAAGTTCATGCCAGTATCCGATCAATGCCATCCGAACAGTCTCCCCAACACATTATCGAATAAAGCTTAAAGTCGCCAATTTGTCTGCTGCAACTTGGTTATAGATGAAACAGCCTCGCTCCAAACTGGCAATCGCGAGTTTAGAATTTCTGAGTTGTTCTGGATTATCTTGATAAACACCATAGGCAATGCTGTCTTGTTCAAACTGCATTTGATTCTTTGCTGTCCATTCACTGGCACTATTCAAATTGGCAGCATAAACCTGATCATTAAATTGTACTTTGCTTAAACCTGAAATTTCCTGTCCCGTCACACTGCTAAAAACAGCGCTCCAATTTAAGCGATCTGCCCACTGCCCTGTAGCATGTTCTACACCGAGCTTAGGCCACTGTTTTTGTGCCAAACTGGCGGTCAACTGATTTTGCGCTTGCGCCTGAGCAAAGGTTTGTGTTTCTGCACGATCAGTTTGAAAGCTAAAATAAGATTGATTATTTTTCGTGGAGATCAAACGGTAACAGGTACTGCCTTGTGGGAATTTTTCTGCACCATGTGAAGCTAAAAAGATTCGTGCATTGGCATACGGACTTTGCGTATCAAAACGTAAGTCGCGATAGCCCGGCATCACCGTATCAAAGACGTTTTTTCCACTTAACGCGACCTTTTCGAATTTCCAGTCTGTTTTCAAATCGGCAATTAGATTTAAAGTCCAGTGTGACATTGAATGCACATCAATGTCAGCTTGATAGCGCTGAGATGGCTCATACACTGCTTGTTGAGTCACAATATATTGATTCAATGGCTGACGACTGTCAGCGGTGACAATTTTTCTATTTTGCAATTCAAAATGGGAAGCAGTGAACGCATCACCTTTATCATCAAAATAATACTGGATACGATAATATTTGGTGCCGTTGGCAGTATCCGCGGGTGCAGGTTTGAAGTTGCTAGCACCATCGCCACCCCCTCCACAAGCACTGAGCAACAATGCGATTAAAGGCAACAGCAATAAATGTTTATTTTTTAAAGTCATGATATTTTCTTTTTTGAATGATTGTTAAAATAAAACCCGCACAAATTTTAACTTTTCTTAATAGATAATCAAGTCCTATAAAATAAAGTCCTCTTCTTTATCATTAGTGGAAACTTCCAAAATACAATTGACTTTTTTGACACAGATTGCATAGTGATGGATGGTGGTTTTTCATTCGCCATCAAACACAACAAAAGCATAAGCAGTACAATTTTTGTATAAAAAACAGATGCATCTTATTGAACAATTTTAAGTACGGTTTTCACTTCAATAATTTTTGCTGTAAATGAAATTAAAATTGATGACCATTGCGTCACTGCTTGATACAACTTGTTATGTTCTTTTTGGATATAGTTATCGTAAGATTAGCGAAGCATTTTCGTGCGCAGAACAAGCGAACACGCTTCAAAACATCAACTTAGAAGTCCTCCAAAATAAAGGAGATCAGGCATGATCCACGCTGGCAATGCCATTACCGTCCAAATGCTTTCGGACGGAATTGCAGAATTCCGCTTTGACTTACAAGGTGAGTCGGTCAACAAATTTAACCGTGCAACGATTGAAGATTTTAAAGCTGCTATTGCTGCTGTAAAAGCAGATAGCTCAGTAAAAGGCTTGGTCGTTACTTCAGGTAAATCTACATTCATCGTTGGTGCAGACATCACAGAATTTGGTGAAAACTTCGCGCAAGGTGAACAAGCGATTATCGACTGGGCAATGCCTGTACATGACATCTTCAACAGCTTTGAAGATTTAGACATTCCTAAAGTTGCTGCAATCAATGGTATGGCATTGGGCGGTGGTTTTGAAATGTGTTTAGTCTGTGACTACCGTGTCATGTCTGAACAAGCTCAAGTCGGCTTACCAGAAATCAAATTGGGAATCTTCCCAGGTTTCGGTGGTACAGTTCGTTTAAGCCGCGTCATTGGTATCGACAATGCAGTTGAATGGATGGCGATGGCTGCGCCGAAAAAACCTGCTGCTGCGCTCAAAGATGGCGCGGTTGATGCGGTTGTAACGGCTGACAAACTCCAAGATGCTGCAATTGACTTGGTGAAACAAGCCCTTGCAGGTCGTGTAGACTGGAAAGCAAAACGTCAGGAAAAAATTGACCCAGTCAAGTTGAACCAACTTGAACAAATGATGGCGTTCAACTCGGCGAAAGGTGCGGTTCTTGCAAAAGCAAATCCTGCGCAATACCCTGCGCCTAAACTTCTACTTGACTCATTACAAGCAGGTGCAAGCCTTCCACGTAATGAAGCATTAAAAGCAGAAGCAGCGGGTTTTGCCAAAGCTGCCATTACACCACAAGCAGGTGCATTGATCGGTTTATTCATCAATGACCAAGTGGTGAAGAAAACTTCGAAAAAATATGAAAAAGGTGCGCATCCTGTCAACCAAGCGGCTGTATTGGGCGCAGGTATCATGGGTGGTGGTATTGCTTACCAAGCGGCAAGCAAAGGCACACCAATCATCATGAAGGATATTGGTAATCCGCAACTTGCTTTGGGTATGAAAGAAGCCAATGGCTTACTGACCAAACAAGTTGAACGTAAGAAAATGAAACCTGCTCAAATGGGTGAAACGCTTGCGCGCATCCGTCCAACTTTAAGCTATGACGAGTTTAAAGAAGTGGACATCGTGATTGAAGCGGTGACTGAAAATCCAAAAGTAAAAGGCATTGTACTTGCTGAAACTGAGAAAAATGTTCGTGACAACACGATCATTGCTTCAAATACGTCTACAATTTCAATCACACGTTTGGCTGAAAACCTACAACGTCCTGAAAACTTCGTGGGTATGCACTTCTTTAACCCAGTACACATGATGCCATTGGTCGAAGTGATCCGTGGTGAAAAGACATCTGCTGAAGCGATTGCAACCACAGTTGTTCTTGCTCAGAAAATGGGTAAAACACCAATCGTGGTGAATGACTGCCCAGGCTTCTTGGTTAACCGCGTATTGTTCCCTTACTTTGGTGCATTCGACCTTCTGCTTAAAGATGGTGCGGACTTCCAACAAGTCGACAAAGTGATGGAAAAATTCGGCTGGCCTATGGGTCCTGCTTACTTGATCGACGTGGTCGGTATCGACACGGGCGTTCACGGTGCAGAAGTCATGGCGGAAGGTTTCCCTGACCGCATGAAGCCAGACTTCAAAGGCTCAATCGAAATCATGTACGAAAACAAACGTTTGGGTCAAAAGAACGACGTTGGTTTCTACAAATACGAACTTGACCGTAAAGGCAAAAAAGCCAAAGTGGTTGATCCAACGGCGTATGAGCTGGTTGCTTCTGTTGCGACTGCCGAAAAACATGAGTTTGATGCTCAAGAAATCATTGACCGTATGATGCTGGCTTTCTGTAACGAAACTGTTCGTTGCCTAGAAGACAACATCGTGGCGACTGCTTCTGAAGCAGACATGGCGATGATTATGGGTGTAGGTTTCCCTCCATTCCGTGGTGGTCCATGCCGTTACATCGACCAAACAGGTGTTGCTGAATACGTTGCACTTTGCAACAAATATGCACACTTAGGTAAGGCTTATGAAGCGCCACAAATGTTGCGTGACATGGCTGCTAACAACAAAAAATTCTACGGTTAAGGAGCAACGTGAATGGCTACTTTAAATCCACGTGACGTTGTCATCGTTGATGGCGTACGTTCAGCAATGGGTAAAACCAAAAACGGTATGTTCCGCAATGTGCGTGCCGACAGCTTATCTGCTGAATTGGTTCGTGCACTCGTTGCTCGTAACCAGTTTGATACCAATGAAGTTGAAGACCTGATCTGGGGCTGTGTAAACCAGACTCTAGAGCAAGGGATGAACATTGGCCGTAACATTGGCTTATTGGCTGATCTTCCAAAAACTGTGGCAGGTCAAACGGTAAACCGTCTTTGCGGTTCTTCTATGCAAGCGCTGCACACGGCTGCTGCTCAGATTGCAACCAACCAAGGTGATATCTTCATCATCGGTGGTGTAGAGCACATGGGTCACGTCGGCATGATGCACGGCATCGATCTGAATCCTGAAGCATCTAAGCACTACGCTAAAGCATCTAACATGATGGGCTTAACTGCTGAAATGTTAGGTCGTATGAATGGTATCTCTCGTGAAGAACAAGATGCGTTTGGTGTGGAATCTCACCGTCGTGCTTGGGCTGCAACGCAAGAAGGTCGTTTTAAAAACGAAATCGTGGGTGTTGAAGGTCACGATGCAAATGGCTTTAAAATCCTTTGCGACATCGACGAAGTAATTCGTCCCGATGCAAACCTTGAAGCATTCAAAGCATTACGCCCTGTATTCGATCCTAAAGGTGGTTCAGTAACAGCAGCAACATCTTCAGCTTTGTCTGATGGTGCGTCTGCAATGTTATTGATGTCTGCTGAACGTGCTCTTGCTTTAGGTCTTAAGCCACGTGCTGTGATTCGCTCTATGGCGGTTGCAGGTTGTGATGCTGCGATTATGGGTTATGGTCCAGTGCCTGCAACTCAAAAAGCGTTGAAACGTGCTGGTTTAACGATGGCAGATATCCAAACTATCGAGTTAAACGAAGCATTTGCGGCTCAAGGCTTATCCGTCATGAAAGGCTTAGGCGTATATGACAAGCAAGACATCATTAACTTAAATGGTGGTGCGATTGCGTTGGGTCACCCATTGGGTTGTTCTGGTGCACGTATTACAACAACATTGTTGAACGTGATGGAACAGCAAGATACGCAAATTGGTCTTGCAACCATGTGTATCGGTTTGGGTCAAGGTATCGCGACCATTATCGAACGTGTTTAATACACTAATTTGATGTATAAAAATCCTCGCTTTGGCGGGGATTTTTTATTGCATAACATGAAGTCTCTATCTTTTATTGAAAAGCTTAAAATTCAAAAACACGATCTAGACAGAACAATACACAGCAAATTATGATCACCACTCCAATCAATAATAAGGTTTTAATAATGTTTAAAAATATGGCAGCAGATTTAATGGGAACCAGTGATATCGGTAAGATTATTGAACCTCAAGATTATGACAAAACAGATATTGATGACTATATTTTCCATGAAGATAACGAAAAAATTTTCTTTTTAATTAAAGCAAAAACAGATGAATATTGTTTCACTAACACTGCATTTATTCATCTTGATGGTACAAGTGCAGTCAGCAAAAAACGAACGCTACATCGCTATCCATATAAATATCATCAGATTAGTCGAGTCTTACTTGAAACTGCTGGCACGGTTGATCGAGATGTAGAAGTAAAGTTCCAACTGGGCGGAACAAGCTATTCCATTGATATTGAAAAATCCCAAATTGATAAAGTCCGAGATTTATACAAAGCATTATTTAGTATTGGCGAAGCATGCAAAGAAATTGAACGTCAAACATCGACGCTCATGCAAACACAGCAAGCCGTGAATACTATGTTTTCTCTGCGTGAGCTGCCTGAACAAGTTGTACTTAACTTACCCGATATTATTTGCCAAACAACACTGCAAGTTGAGGAAAACCTGATTAAACGCCGTAAACAAATTGAGAACTATGATTTTTCAACAATTTTTGAACGCTATATCAAGCAATAGAAAGATTCTTTAGCTTAAAGAAGCTTAGGCATTGATGATAAGACATCACTAACTTAAATGGTGGTGCGATTGGGCTTGCGACCATGTGTATCGGTTTGGGGCAAGGTATCGTGACCACTATCGAACGTGTTAAATACACTAATTTGATGTATAAAAATTCTCGCTTTGGCGGGGATTTTTTATTATGGTTCTCTCAAGATTTTATAAATATTAATTTTAAAGCTTAACAATAAAGTGAGCAGGAGAACTTGATGTTTTCATCACCAGTAAAAACGATCATCAGTGCAAGCATCATAGCGACACTTTTCACAGGCTGCGCCACCAAAACCCTGATGACCAAAGACAATAAAACCTATACCCGTTCCAACAAAGTCACTTTAGTCGAAGACCAAGTGGTGGCATTTGGCAAACCTGCCCAAGTACTCAGTACGCTACCCGCCAATAGTCTAGTGATTGCAGGGCAAAAAAATAGCTACATCTTGACCCAAGGCGGAACTCAGTTTGTCTCGCTGATCACTAAACTAGACCCGAAAAATATTCAAATGACCAAAGAACTCAGTTTCTATTCAGAGAAAAATGATGGTCATTTCACAGGTACACTGCCACTGTCTTATGTCAAACTCAAAGAAGACATCAGTAAAAAAGACCTCGAATTCTTTATCGAAAATGGCGCAAAAGAGTGTTCAACTTATAGTGATGAACGCATGAAGGCGCAACGCTTCTGTTTCGACGTTGCTTTGGCTGGTGTGGTCTACCCTGCCGCCAATAATCTCAATACTTTGAAACCGTTGAGTAAGCCTTATCAAGTCAGCATTTATACCTATCAAGAGGAAAGCTACAAATCAAAATCAGGACTCAATCCTTTTGAAAAACTGGTGTTACTGCCTTTTGCTGTAGCGATTGATGTCGTCAGCCTGCCATTCCAAGCAGCCGAAAAAATCTTTGATTAATGTTATGAACAACGAGAAGTCCAAACTCAATGGATGGACTTCTAGAACCAGTGCCAACTGCTAAGCCAGTAACTCTGCCATCAACCATGCCATGTATTTTTCTTGATCCATAAAATCGGGGGCATTGCCCGTATCCAAACTGTAATACTGCCGATTAAACTCAATCACAATTTGTTCGGTATGGTGCCAATCTTCAATTAAACGGAAATATTGGCTAAAGAAGAAACGGTTTTTACCCCAGTTACTCAGACTTTCCAGTTTGGGATAGGCTTTATTTTGTAAAAATTCGACATACACCTGTTGAATATCATCAAAGACCTGAATGGTTTTCATTGCTGTACCTGCTTTAAATCTGATGCGTGAATGTGCTCAACAGTTCTAACTTAACGCAATCGTTTTAAAGTTATATGACACCAACTCAGTGCTTATTCATCTTTCTGTTCAAGTGCTTGTTGATTTTGCTGCTGGATCTGTTGCATCTGTGCATTCAGTTTTAATACGTCCTGATACAGCGTATTAAATTGTTTTAAGGCCGCAGCATCATAAAACATGAAGGTATTATTTTTACTCTGCCAGCGGTTATTCTTTAACACCAAGAAAATTTGATCGGCTTTTTCAAGTACTTGTTTTTCAATTTCAAATAATGCTAAAGCCTCATTCTGCTTTTTACTCTCCCGCAAATTTTCTGCCAGTTGATGCCGATAACGCGATTGAATCGGCAGTTGTTTCGCTTGCTCTAAGGCATTTTGTTGTGCTTGTTCAATCTTGACCTGATACTCTGTCGCCAAGGCATGTGCTTGCTGCAACATTAAATCCGTTTCTTGATAATTCTGTTTTTTATCCTTGTTCAAGCGGTCAATATTTAAAAATTCATCCCAATGTATCTCTTTTAACTCACGCAAATAAGCATTCCGTGCTTCAGCACTTTGAATCATCTGGCTCAAAACAAAACTGGCCATTACTTTATAATCACCCTGTAAGCGTGCATCGGTCACATCGACGTTTATGGGCTTGTTCCAGTCTTTGGCTTGGGCGTAAATTAAATCGGTTTTTTCGTACAGCACCTTTTGATATTGTTCGAGTTGAGTCGTTTCTTTTTGTTGCTCGTAGTATTGATAAAATAATCCACCAAACACGACAGTTGTCGCTAATCCTAAAATCAGAAAAATACGTGGCATAGTTCGCTCCGATTCCCCGTTGTATCTATCATAACAAACATCAGAACATGCTGAATATTTCAGCATTTTTTTACATTTTAAAAAATATACGCTGCTGTAAATTCAGCCAAATTAACAATGGGTTACGGTCAAAATCCTGAACGTTTTATTTTGTATTTGGTGCGCGTGGTAATTGTGTATTTGGTTGATTACCCTGCATAAAATTATAATCGACTTGTCCAATGGAAATTTGTTCACGCACAATCTGGACATTTTTCGCATTCCGATCAATACCAAAAGGTTGCAACATAATATACAACCCCTCAGTCGGGTCAGATGACTGTAAACCCGCGGCAATATTTAACACATGCTCGCGCAATAACGGGGGTAATGAATCTAGATCGGGTATTGCAGCAGGCGCTAAAACATCTAGATTGTGAACGAGGGTCGGATTAACCACAAAAGACTGGGTATCATCCTGTAATTGCATCATCCGATGCTGTAACGCTTTACGAATATTTTCATCCTGCTGATAAGGAATGAGGCCTGATTCTGCGCGAAGTTCTGACTCTGCCATGACTTTAAATGTCGGTAAGCTCACGATTTCACCGTTGGCTCGAACATCCATCGATATGAGGACCCAAATAAAAGAAAGTGCAGGAAGATATTTCAAAAAATTCATAAAACCATCCAAAAATTAGAGATATAAGCAGGATAATTCGATACATAGCCCCAAGCATATTGTATATTTTTTCAGCTACATCCAGTTTGCTTGTCAGATAAACGGTCAATTGTGGATGAAAGTGCACGATGCCCATTGCATTCAACACAACGTTTTTTTTCATCTCATTTGCTTTAAATTCCAGGAATCATCCCCATCATTTTCTGAATTGCTATTGTTACTTTTTAGAGAAATTACATGCGTGTTGATATCTGGTCCGATGTCGTTTGCCCATTTTGCTATATCGGAAAAAAACGTTTAGAAGCTGCAGCGGAGCAAGCGGGCATAGAACTGGAAGTGCATTGGCACAGTTTTGAACTTGATCCAGATGCTCCAGCACGCCAAGAAATTTCAAATTCTGAACGTCTAGCACAAAAATATGGTCGCACACTTGCCGAAGTCGAAGACATGCAACGCAATATTGCAGCGATGGCAGCAGCAGAAGGTATTGAGTTTAATTGGGAAAATGCCAATTCTGGCAATACCTTTAATGCACACCGTATTATCCACTTGGCGCAAAGCAAAGGCTTGGGTTCTGATGCCAAGGAAGCATTCTTTTATAGCTATATGACCCAAGGTTTGCCGATTGGTGAACGTGAAACCATTGAAGACGTTGCTGCGCGTATTGGACTGAACCCTGTCGAAGTCGATGATGTACTCAATTCAGATGAATATGCAGACTTTGTCAAATTCGATCAGGAAGTCGCACGCGATCAACTCAAAGTCACAGGTGTACCTTTCTTTGTGTTTGATCAACGCGTTGCTTTAGCTGGTGCACAACCCCGCGAAGTCTTCTTACAAGTCTTAGAGAAAGCCATTGAAACAGCAGATGATGCCGATACAGCACCTGAAGTAAATCAATGTGATGTGGATGGACAATGTAATCCTGTCTCAGAACAACCGAAATAAGTCTTCCGTAATTTAACTGCTTCGGTTTTCAAACCACCTCCTAAGTGCAAACTTCGGAGGTTTTTTCTGCCGCAAATAAAAGTGCTCCCCTAAAAAGCAGGTACAACCGAATCCATACGTAGTACACATTTTCATTAACAATCAAAACAATTCGCTTGCATAAAGTCAGCCTTGACTACACAGGAACATGACAGTTCTTACATAACATGGGGATAGGCTAGAACAGTACAGTTACTCATCCAACTTTTGGCGAGGTTTATATGAACCATCAAGCGACTCTAGATCAAACGATTGACTCACCTGCTACACAAGATTTTTCCCGTACCCGATCAACCCAAACAAAAAAGAAATCTCGTGTTTCGCCTGCTTTTGCAGGTGCTGTGATGGGTGCAATTGCGGGGCGTTTTCTTCCTAAACTTAGCCCTTTTTCGGGTGCAGTCATCGGGATTATGAGTGCAAAAATGTATCAAAAGCACCAGTCTAAACACCGTTAAATGTTTTATTTTTCACTATTTTTTTCACGACCACAAGATTGTCTTAATAGCTAAGGCAATCTTAGAGCAATAACTATATTACATTGATTTAAAACAATAATTTAACTGAGCATTCATCTTTTTCGGGCTGAAATACACCCCATTTTGATCATTTTTTGATACCATTCATTTGCTTATTTTTTCTCCCTATCCATTTTGGATATTCTCTCTGTTATCAAGGTGATTTTTATGTCAATCATGAAATCTATTTTGGCTATTGCCGCGTTTGCTATTTCTGCTCAAGTTTCTGCACAAGTCGTTTATGTACCCAATTTCCCAGTGAAAAAAGAGGTGAAAGCACAAACTTCAACTGCAACACCAACTGAACAGATTGCTCAAGATGCATCTGCACCAGCAAAAGATGCTGCCTAAGACTCAGTTTTTCGTATGCTAAAAAACAGCCCGATTAAGGGCTGTTTTTTATTGTTGAGCGATGCATAAATGTCTAAAACAAAAAGTAAAAATGTTGAAACGATCTGCCTTTTTCAACAACTGGCGTTGTTGTGATTCGGTTAAAATGAATTGTTACGAATAATTTTTAATCAAAACTTTTAAATAAATGTCATATTCACCTAAAAATGCGTCAAAGATGACAAAAATTTTCATGTTTTTTTCTGATAAATCCATATAATCAAGTGATCTAGAGGCATTAATCGAGGAATTTGATTTTATGTACATGCAAGATATTCAAGCACTGATTCAAGGAACAGTTCCCCCTCAAGCAATTAATTTGGATGAATTGATTGCCATGGCAGAACGCTATCCTCAACACACATCTACAGAATATAAATTGTTAGAAATAGCAGCCAATATTGTTTTGGCAAGTTATTTGGAAAAGGCTCAACAGCATCTATAAAGACCATCTATGAATGTTTTAGAAAAAGCCCATTTAGCCAAGGAATTACAAGGTCTTATTCATGGCTTAGACCAACGGTCTTTGTCATTTTATGAAATTGCAAAATCAAAATGTCGTCTAAAAGAAATCTTTTTACGTTGTGATGAACCTATTTTTAAAAAGCAAATTCTAAATTTTAAATCTTATATGCATCCCGAGCATGCAGCAGATGAGTTTGCTCAACATTCGTTATATAGACAAACCTTTCGTGGCGTATTTAAGCATGACTTAGCCTTAGAACAGGCACTTGAACAGTACCCAGAAATGGGCTGGGCAATTTTACATCGTGCCAATTTAGGCTTTCAAATCTGGTATATCCCTGCTCCGCTTCGTACTGCACTAATCAGTGACTGGGATGGGCTCGAACAGAATTATGCCTGGATGTTAGAACAACAAGAAATCTATGCGGCATTAAAAACGGATGCCGAGCTGAATCAATTGTCTGTCGAAACAGCTAAAAATTTTAAAACCAGTAAGAAAGGCTCTGTTTCATTTGCAAGTTCCAGAAAAGATGACAGCATCATTGCACCCAACACGGCCAATCGCCCCTTTTCTTTTGAACCACTCGCGCTACAGCAAAATTCTGCTTCCTCAACCGCCCCAATTCAGCCTCTGGAGTCAGATTCACCAAGCATCGCAATCCACACGTTTGAATTGAGTTCGAAAGATGATGATGCAGCACCCTCATTGTTCTCAACCAAAGCGGCAACAGTAACTCCACTGCCTAAAGCAGCGACTACGCCTCTCAACTCCAATCATTTGCTTCCACAAGTCGTTGAACTTGGACAGTGGAAATGCCGTTTAACCGCGTTAGGATTCCCTCAAGCACAAGAGTTAGCGCTTTGTAGCTTAACAGTGGAAAATGTGCCAGAAATCATGCCATTACTTGAGATTATTATCTCGGTTTCGCAACTGCAACAGTATGTCAATCAACCCGTTTATTTAGCCGAGCAAATCAATGCTCAAGGATGCTTTGTTAAATATATCGTGATTTTAGGCGCAGAAGATCAATTACATGCCATACGCCTTGGCAATATTATCAGCCAACATTATGCCTACGAACTTGTGGCACTCAAACTCCTGCCCAATGAGCAATCACTCAAACAATGTAAAAATGCGGAGCAATTTTTCGAACTGTATAGCGAACAAGCCGAATTGGTCTGGAACACTGAAACTTATCAACCGTTTATTCCTGCAAAATGTATTCAAAAGCATAAATTAATTGCATTTGAAGAAACTTCTGCCAACTACACAACCGCAATTATCTTGCTTAAAGAACGGCAGAAAATTCGTGTCATTCATGGTCAGGCTCGACTACAGTTATCGCGTGAAGAAATGGCTTATCCTTATATTCTCTTAGACCGCAACCAAGGTGTGTCATGGCAATTAATCCAAAGGATTATTCAAACGCTCCCCCAACCCATTTCGGCTTCAAAATTGCATGATGCCATTCAAATACACATTGGCAGTTAATTTATTTTATTTTGTAGCAAAAGCTTGATTTTCATCCCTAAAATTTACCAAACTTGGAAGGTAAATTTAGAATAAAAGAATGCCTACAATGAGAAAAACTTTTACACAGCCACTTGTGTTGATGGTTGCCTTGGGGATGGGCCATACTTCAAGCTGGGCAAATACGAGTGACGTACAAGACGTCTCCCCAGCTTCTCCCCCGTATAGCATAGAACAAGCACCTACTACTGAAGATAGCTTGCTCTATACTATTCCACGTTGGATTGATTCAGCCCCAACGATTTTGCCAGAACAATCCGATGAACAAATTGTGCCTTCAACGATGGTCACAGAAAATCAAACTTGGATAGATCGTAAACAAAAGCTCATTCGCAACTGGGCTGATGATACCTCTGAGAACATTGATGGTTGGTTTGGTGAAAAAAATACCAACATTCCTGCTTCCGCAACCTTAAGGGTCCTGATTGATAACCGTTGGAACAAACATGATGAATACGACATTAAACCACGTATTCGCGGTAAGATCAGTTTGCCCAACTTAGAAAAAAAACTCAGTCTGGTTTTTGGTGATGACTCACTCGATAACGAATTGGCCAACAACGTGGCCATTACCAATGAGAATCCACCTAGCCCAGACAATGACAAAGCCTATGATCGGCGTCAAAACCGAGATGCCAACAGTTCATTGGCTTTACGTTGGTCAGATATTTCCAAACGCCTCCCATTTGAAACCGACTTTGATATCGGGGTTCGTTCTGGCGATGATATCTACCTCCGTTTGAAAGCCAAAAAAGATTGGACGCTAGAAAATGACTTTTTCTTTCATGCAGAACAGATTTACCGTTATGGTGTCGACAGCGAAAATTATTTAAGAACCAACTTAGAACTCACCCATGCACGACCAAATGAAGCATTTCTAAGGGATCAATTCAGCTTAACCTATGCCGATATGCAGCAGGATGATTTGAACTGGGACAACTATGCTTTTCGCCAACATCAATTCTTCCAGGGCAACCAGTTTAACTATGGGCTCTACACAGGTGGCTATTTGGATAATTCAGATTTACGTCTGAATAGTTGGGGACCCTTTATTTCGTGGCGGCAGCCTTTATGGCGTGAATGGTTCTATGTGCAAACCGATATCAATTATTACAATGATCATCGTGCAGACCGTAGTCATTATTTAAGTACTTTATTACGCTTAGAAGCACTCTTTTAACCCAATTGTGGATAACTTCTCTGTTATCCACAAAAGTGTCTTATTAAAAAAGGCAACCGATAACAGGTTGCCTTTTTGCATCAGTCCTTATCTTATTTAAGTAATAACTGATTAATACGCTTCACATACTCAGCAGGATTTTCAGGTAAACCCCCTTCTGCAATTACCGCCTGATCAAAGATCACATTAGCGAGATCTTCAAAATGGCTTGTACCATCCAGTTTTTTCACCAGTGGATGCTCAGGGTTAATTTCCAGAATTGGCTTACTTTCAGGCACTGCCTGACCCGCTTGTTTCAACATACGGATGAGTTGTGGCGAAAGTTCACCTTCACTGGTTACCAAGCATGCCGGTGAATCCACTAAACGCGTGGTCACACGGACTTCTTTGGTTTTTGCTTTTAAAGCATCCGACAATTTGTCTACGACAGGTTTAAATTGTTCTGCAGCAGCTTCAAGTGCTTTCTTCTCTTCTGCATCTTGCAAGTCACCTAAATCCACCGCACCTTTAGATACGTTTTGCATTGGCGTGCCATCAAAGTCTTGGACAAAATTCATTGCCCATTCGTCCACACGGTCTGCCATTAACAACACTTCAATGCCTTTTTTCTTGAACAACTCTAATTGTGGTGAGTTCTTCGCAGCATTCAAACTATCTGCGGTCACATAGTAAATGGCTTTTTGCCCTTCTTTCATGCGCGCTTTGTAGTCTGCTAAAGAGGTACTGATATCGTCATTGGTTGAAGTCGCATAACGCAATAACTTCAAGATACGCTCACGATTACCAAAGTCTTCACCCAAACCTTCTTTCAAGACCGAACCAAATTCAGCATAGAAAGTTTTGAATTTCTCTTGGTCTTTTTCATTTTCCGACTTCGCCAGACCATCCAGCATTGTCAAAATACGGCGGGCATTACCTTCGCGGATGGTACGGACATCACGGCTTTCTTGTAACAATTCACGGCTGACATTCAGCGGTAAATCCGCACTATCCACCACACCTTGTACAAAACGAAGATAATTTGGAATTAAATTATCTGCATCATCCATAATAAAGACACGCTTCACATACAGCTTGATCCCTGCTTTAGCCTCACGAGTGAAAATATCGTGCGGTACCTTGCTTGGAATGTACAGTAATTGCGTATATTCGGTACTACCTTCGACACGGTTATGTGCCCATGCCAATGGAGCGTCAAAATCATGACTCAAGTTCTTATAAAACTCGATATATTGCTCTTCAGTGACTTCATTTTTACTGCGTGTCCATAAAGCACTGGCCGAGTTAATCGCTTCCCATTCATCGGTTTTGACCATCTGACCGCCTTTCGGTGTTTCACCTTCGGCTACTTCTTCTTCCTGCCAAACCTCTTTTTGCATTTCAATTGGCAGGCTAATATGGTCGGAATATTTGTTAATGATTTGCTTAACTTTATAACTTTCTAAATAATCTAAAGCATCTTCACGTAAGTGCAGAATAATGTCTGTACCACGGGTTGCTTTTTCAATTTGCTCAACTTCAAAGTCCCCTGTACCACCACTGATCCAGCGTACCGCTTCATTCTCAGGTGTACCTGCATGGCGCGATTCAACCGTAATCTTATCCGCCACAATAAAGCCCGAATAGAATCCGACACCAAACTGACCAATCAACTGTGCATCGGCTTTTTGATCGCCCGTCAACTTCGACATAAAGTCCTTGGTGCCCGACTTAGCAATCGTTCCAAGGTTATCAATCGCTTCTTGTTGTGTCAGACCAATACCGTTATCAGAAATAGTCAGTGTTTTTTGTTCTTTATCTAAAATGACCCGCACATGTAAATTTGGATCATTTTCATAAAATTCAGGGTGATTAATACCTTCAAAACGCAGTTTATCGCAGGCATCCGAAGCATTCGAAATTAACTCACGCAAAAAGATTTCTGGATTTGAATAAAGTGAGTGAGTCACCAAATGGAGTAATTGCGCTACTTCAGCCTGAAAGCTATGTTTTTGTGTATTGTGTTCGTTCATACAACCTTCCTCGAATTCATTCACACAGTGTTTTTATCAGATGCTTTATGAATTGGAGTGACTCGATGATTTTTCAATAGCAAGTGTTCTTTTTTTAATCATTTATATTTTTTAATACGGTCCACGTTGATAAATCTGCTGTAAATATAAATCCAATCGTTGCTGCCGCATGGCATACACATCGTTTAAACAACGCAGATTATCCCGACATTGGTCACGTAAACGCAGCCATTTCACTTGCTCATCCTGAATCACAGAACGTGTTCCCATAGGCACCAACCGTTTTAAAATATTATAACTTGTTGCCATTTTCACATCGGCATCATTCAAGCTAAGCTGGTTACAAATCTTGTGTTCAGTCACGGTTGCTGCACGTGCACAATCAAAACTGGCAGCATAGCTTCCCATTGCAGTTAATGAAGACAATATTAATAAAGTTATTTTTAAAATTCTCATGTTTGCACACTCTATTTTTTATTCAATTTAAACAAAATCAGTAGGATAAAGTGTAATCTTTTGCGTCTGCACAGTGAAAGATTGTTGCAGATATTTAAATAAAGAACATAAAAAAACCCCATCAAAAGATGAGGTTTTAGCGCTGTTATTATTATTCTTATTTTTATTACTTAGAATTTATAGCTATAGCCGATGGTATAAACCACTGGATCAATATTTAAATCAAATTTACTTTTACCTACCGCCTGAGCAGTCGCATCATCCAATGTAACTTCTGGGCTTAAATCGGCATAACGCACATCTAAATATACGCCCCAATTTTTCGCATCTGCTGGTTGGAAATTAAAACCAATTTGACCTGCAAAGCCATAATCGTTTTTAACGTCTTTTGCGACCCCTTCTTCATCCCAAGCAATAAATGCAGTACCACCTACCCCAATATATGGTGTGAAACGAGTTGAGTTTTTAAAGTTATATTTTGCCGTAATAGTTGGCGGTAAATGTTTCACCTTCGCCACTTTGCTGCCATTTAAAAGCACATCATGATTAAATGGCGTAGCCAATAATAATTCAGCAGAAATAGGTGTATCACCAAAGAAATATTCAATAGATGGTGTAAAACCGAACTCGTGATCTGCTTCAACCAAAAGGCCTGGCGCCAAAGTCGAGTCACCAGTTGGAGAAAGTACTGAAGCTCCTACTTTTGCCTGCCAGCCACCTGCCATCGCAGATGCAGAAAACCCCAATAATGCAATAAGTGCAGCTTGTTTTAACATATTAAACAACCCTTTTATAATAAAAAACCTAACGCTTAATTAATATTAAACAAGACTGTTATTAATATGCAACACTTATTAAATAATATAAATACAACTTATTTCAAACCACTGATTAATAATGTTATTTATTTTAATTTGACTAATATGGTTGGTATTTAAAACCAACCATATTAATCAGATATTTATTATTATATTCAGAGTATATTACTCAAGTTTTTAATATAACCACACATATTAATATATTTTAAATATACCTTTTAATCTATTAAAATAAAATAGATTAAAATCTCAGAATTTAATTAAAGCACCATGGCTGCAATCCAACCAAAGACCAACAAAGGAATATTAAAATGAATAAACGTTGGCACTACACTATCTCGCATGTGATCGTGTTGACCATCCATATTTAAACCTGAGGTTGGGCCTAATGTTGAATCTGATGCTGGGGAGCCTGCATCACCCAGCGCTGCAGCAGTCCCAATAATCGCAATCGTCGCTGATGGACTGAAACCAAACTGTAGACATAAAGGAACATAAATAATTGCTAAAATCGGCACTGTCGAGAAAGAGGAACCGATCCCCAAGGTAATCAATAAGCCAATCAGTAGCATAAGGAAAGCAGCAAGTGCTTTACTGTTACCAATCCACTCAACAGATGCTTCAACTAAGGCAGGAACCTGATTGGTCGCTTCAATCACTGCTGCAAAGCCTTGTGCTGCAATCATAATAAAGCCAATTAAAGCCATCATACGCATACCACTAATGATGACATCATCCGCTTCTTTCCACTTGAAAATGCCCGCACAGCTTAAAATGGCAACCCCGACCAGACCTGCGAGAATCATGGAATCTGAATAGAGCTGCACAGCCAGCGTCGCAATCACTGCAAATGCTGCCATCCACAAGGTAAATTGTGCGATTTGCGGTTTACCATCATGGCTTTGATTCACATCCGATGAAATACGGTGAAGGGTATTACCGACTTCTAAATCTTCATATACACGTGGTTTTCGATAGCTAAAAAAGACTGCGATCAATAAACCCAAGAACATTCCAGCCACGGGAATAATCATCGCATGTGGAATTTGCTCATTGGTGATGGAAAAACCATAAGGCTTACCAAAGGTATTGATGTTATGTGCCAAAATGTCATTTAAGAAAATAGCACCGAAGCCAACAGGCAAACACATATAGGTTGCGACTAAACCAAACGTCAGCAAACACGCAACTGCACGTCGGTCTAAATTTAAGTGGTTAAATACACTTAATAGCGGTGGAATCAATACTGGAATAAAAGCGATATGCACAGGAATTAAATTCTGTGAAAATACTGCTGCTAAAGCTACGGTAAAAAAGATCACATATTTCACTTTGGTTTGTGCCTTGTGATCCGCTTCGTTCTTCACCGTTTTAATTAATTTATAAGCCAGTAAATCAGGTAAGCCTGAACGTGCCAAAGCCAAGGCAAATGCGCCTAATATGCCATAAGCCAAAGCAATTTTTGCCCCGCCTCCTAGCCCATTGTTAAAAGCATCCAAGGTACCTTGTAAGCCTAAACCAGCCAATAAACCTCCTGTAACTGCACCAGTGACCAATGCAAATACCACAGGAACACGAGCCAAAGACAGTCCAAACATGACTGTAATAGCAGCAATAATCGCGAACATAACAAACAAGTATGAGAAAAAAGAAGCATTCTAACAGAGTTAAAACTGAAAATTACTTCTCTTTCTCATGCTGCTTGAAGAACAGGAATAGCAAAGCAAGTGACGGTTTAACTGGTGAGTTGATTACGTTCAATAAAGCGCTGAATATACGAAGCCACTTGCTCAGGCTGACTCAAAATTGCCCAATGGTTTGCATCTAAATCGACCCGCTGAAAATCAGGACTCCATTTTGGTATTTCATCAATCAGTGCTGGGCTGACAAACTTATCTTTTTTCAACACAATGGCTTGTACCGCACATTGTGCAAAACGTTGTCGCGGTTTACTGAGTCGAGGCAGAAAATTCGCCCGATACAGCCCTACGCCATACTGACCATCTTTGGCAATATGTGTATTTAATGGCAAGTTCTGAGTGTGTTCCAACTTTTGTAGCACTTGCCCCCAATGTTTAGGTTTGAAGAATCGCCAGAGCGTAGGTGCTACAAATGGTAAATGAAATGCCATGATGTACCATGACTTACCCAGTTGTTTTAAAAACTGTTGTGGCTGTGTCTTAAATTGCTCACGCATCCAAAAAGCGGCGTGGTCTAAACATGGTCCAGAAATGGTGGTGTAGGATAAAATCCGCTGCCCAAAGTGCTGATCTGTAACCGACTCCCAAGATTGTATAGATCCCCAATCATGTGCAGCCAGATGAAATTCACGTTCTGGAAGTACCGCATCGACCACCGCCTGTAAATCTGCTGAAAGTTGCGACAATGCGTAAGCCTGAATGGATTTGGGTACAGAAGATTGCCCTGCGCCACGTACATCATAGGTAATGATATAAAACTGGTTGGCCAATAACCGAATTACAGGTTCCCACACTTCCTGATTATCTGGATAACCATGCACCAAGACTAAGGCTAGGTTGTGCACCTCTCCCCATGTTTTGACATAAAGGCGCTGCTGATCAGTGGTTTTTACCCATTGGGTTTGGACTTGCATATTGTGTTTCCTTTTTGTTTTATCGTAATTTTTCTACAATCAGACGAGCTACCGTCACTTCATTTGCTTTTTTTGGGTGTCAGGTTAAGATGAGATCAGACTTTAAGAAAAATATTTTGCATCATGAGTGTTCTCAAAAGATTACAAAGCGTTCCAGCCATCACTAAATTTATTTTGAATCGTTACGCTCCCTATCGGGGTGCTGGTATTCAGGTCGAAAAGATTGACTTTCCCAACTACCATATTCGGGTCAAAATGCCCCTGACACGCAAGAACCAAAATATTGTTGGGGTACATTTTGGCGGCAGTCTCTATTCGATGATTGATCCATTCTACATGTTGTTGCTGATGCATCACCTTGGCTCAAAATACATCGTCTGGGACAAAGCTGCCAAGATTCAGTTTTTATCCCCTGGGCGTGGCACTGTCTATGCAGATATTCGAATTGATGCAGCAGAAATTAAACAAATTAAAACTTTGGCAGAAGACTATTCTGCAGTAAATCGTATTTATCAGTTAAGTATTTATGATGAAACTGGAGTTCGCATTGCTGAAGTAGAAAAAACGGTCTACATTCGACGTAAAAAAGCTAAACCCGATTTAAAATAAAAAAGGCGCTATATTCAGCGCCTTTTTTCAATCCTTCAAATCTCAGATGCGGTGCAAAAGAGATTTAACGATTATTGTTTTCTATTGCTGCACCCGCACCACCACCAATCGCACCACCAATTGCAGCACCAGCATCGCCACCAAATACCGACTTACCAATAACAGCACCTACACCTGCACCTACACCACTATACGTTGCATTCTTGGTCGAACCACTTTGAGATTTACTTCCTACCGCGGCACCTGCACCTGCACCAAGAGCAGCACCCGTACTGCCACCTACACGACTACCAACACTACCACCTACAGCACCACCTAAGGCGGCTGCACCTACGCGCTGCTCTGATGTCGACATATTGCTACATCCTGTGAATACGAATGCAGAAACTGTTGCAATAATGGCTAAATTCATCAATTTTTTCATGAGAGTATCTCCTTTTCCCATTACCTTAGTGCCTACTTTATCGAAGCATTAAGGAGTGAAGATGAAGTTTTATAAAAAAATCCCCGTAAAATTACGAGAATTTTGTAACCTCAAAACTGAAAAAGTTTATCCCCTACTACTCATTTTTAATGACCACTACATCTTTAGTGGTTTTACCATCATTTTGAATCACGGCATGGGTTGCACTTTTACTATGCTCATGATTTTGAATCTGATTAAGTTTCAAATTCTTCTGGACAGGCTCTTGCCCTTTTTTAAACTCAATTCCAGAAGCATCTAGCTGCTTAGCTTCAGCAACCACTTCCCCATCTCTCATCACTTTTGAATCCACTTCAATTTTAGAAGTTGGAACAATCACACCGCCCTGTTGCACAACGGGTGTTCTCATTTTCTCATCGGAAAATTCAGCCTTGTCATCTACAATGACCACATCACGCGCAACAACATCCTTACCCTTATTCGTCACTTCAAAAATAGTGGCATTCACAGTACGTACCGGCTCTCTACCTGGCAGAGTCCGAATAACTTGAGTTTTTACAATAGGAACTACAGCTTTATCTTCAATCACAATTGTGTTGGGCATTGGTGCTGCAAATGATGAACTCGCCGCCATCACCCCAAACACACTTAAAAATATTTTTTTGTTAAAATTCATACCATTAAACCTTGTTTTTAATTATCGATTTACGTTTAATCATAGAGCTTTAAGCATTTTATTATGTGATTTTTTTTAGTTGTTCTGCTTCAAAATGTAAAAAAGCCACCCGAAGGTGGCTTTTCATCAGGGTTTAAGGACTAATTAAAGACCATTAAACTCATCACTAAATGCTTGGCTCAGTGCTTGGTCTACATCAGAGAAGTCATTGTGAAGCTCAAGCTCTGCAGCTTCAGATTCTTGACGACGACGCTCTAAGTGATATGCCAAACCTGTACCTGCAGGAATCAAACGACCTACAACTACGTTCTCTTTCAAACCACGTAAATCATCTTCTTTACCTGTTACAGCAGCTTCAGTTAACACACGTGTTGTTTCCTGGAACGATGCAGCAGAGATGAACGAGTCAGTAGAAAGCGACGCTTTGGTAATACCCATCAACTGGCGCTCAAACTTCGCAGGGAACTTATTCTGTGCAAGCACAGCTTGGTTTTCACCCATAACACGGATGTAATCCACTTGTTCGCCTTTGATGAAGCTAGTATCACCACCATCAGTGATATCAACTTTACGCAACATTTGACGTACGATCACTTCAATGTGCTTGTCGTTGATTTTTACACCTTGCAGACGGTATACGTCTTGAACTTCGTTCACGATGTAGTTGGTCAACGCAACTTCGCCTTTCAAGCGTAAGATGTCATGTGGGTTTTGCGGACCGTCAGAAACAGTCTCACCACGGTTCACATGTTCACCTTCGAACACGTTCATGGTACGCCATTTTGGAATCAGTTCTTCGTAGATCTCAGAACCATCATCTGGTGTAATCACTAAACGGTTCTTACCTTTGGTCTCTTTACCAAAGCTTACAACACCTGAAATTTCAGCAAGAATTGCATGTTCTTTCGGTTTACGTGCTTCGAACAAGTCAGCTACACGTGGTAGACCACCGGTAATGTCACGCGTACGTGAAGTTTCTTGAGGTACACGACCAATAACGTCACCCACACCAATTGTTTCGCCATCACGGACAGAAAGAATGGTGTTTTGTGGTAGGAAGTAGAACTGTTCACCACCATCCGTCGTATCAAGAACAACCGCAGGACGTAAATCTTTACCAGAAGCAGGACGTGCTGTTACAGGCAAGATTTCAACAGTCGTCATACCTGTTGCATCATCAGTCTTAGAAGTTGCTGTTACACCGTCAGCGATCTGGCTGAAACGGATTTTACCTGCAACTTCTGTTACTAATGGATGTGTATGTGGATCCCAAGTCGCTACGATACCACCTGCTTCTACAGCTTCGCCATCTTTCAACAAGATTGACGCACCGTACGGCAGTTTATAACGCTCACGCTCGCGACCTAAGTCATCTGCAATACCGATTTCACCTGAACGTGAAACAGAAACCAAATGACCTTTAGCATGTTGTACAGTTTTCACGTTATGGAAACGTACAGTACCTTTGTTACGTACTTGTACACTGTTTGCGGCAGAAGTTCGGCTCGCTGCACCACCCACGTGGAAGGTACGCATGGTTAACTGTGTACCTGGCTCACCAATCGATTGAGCAGCCATTACACCCACAGATTCACCTGGGTTCACCAAGTGACCACGCGCCAAGTCACGACCATAACATTTCGCACACACGCCAAATGTAGATTCACAGTTTACAACTGAACGGACTTTAACTTCATCGACACCTGCTTCTTCAAGGAAGTTTGCAAGTTTTTCGTCAATTAAAGTGTTACGTGGCAAGATAACGTCGTCAGAACCCGCTTTCTTCACGTCTTCTGCAACCACACGACCCAATACTCGAGTACCTAAGTTCTCGATCACGTCACCGCCCTGAATGAACGGAGTCATCACAAGACCGCCCAAAGTACCACAATCAGGCTCAGTAATAACTAAATCTTGTGCTACGTCTACCAGACGACGGGTTAAGTAACCAGAGTTCGCCGTTTTCAATGCTGTATCGGCCAAACCTTTACGCGCACCGTGCGTCGAAATAAAGTACTGAAGTACCGTTAAGCCTTCACGGAAGTTCGCCTTAATTGGCGTTTCAATGATCGAGCCATCTGGTTTTGCCATCAAACCACGCATACCTGCTAACTGACGAATCTGAGCTGCCGAACCACGGGCACCTGAGTCAGACATCATGTAGATACTGTTGAATGATTTTTGCTTCTCATCTTCACCCTGTTTATTTTTCACAGTGGTGTAAGATAAGTTGTCCATCATCGCTTTCGCAACTTGGTCGTTAGTACGTGCCCAGATATCGACAACTTTGTTATAACGCTCGCCCGCAGTTACAAAGCCTTGTTCGAACTGTTGTTCAATTTCACGAACTTCAGTTTCTGCTTTGTCAATAATCACTTGCTTCGTCGGCGGAATAACCATGTCTTCCATACCTACCGATACGCCTGAACGTGTCGCTTGACGGAAACCAAGGTACATCAATTGGTCGGCAAAGATAACAGTATCTTTTAGACCCAATTTACGGTAGCAAGAGTTGATTAACTTCGAGATGTTTTTCTTGGTCATCTCAACGTTAATTTGTTGGAAATCCATACCTTCAGGCACAACTTCCCAAAGTAAGCAACGACCTGGTGTTGTATCTACAACGATGGTTTGTTGTTCACGGTTACCATTTTCATCAATGACAGTTTGATGTACACGTGCTTTAACGCGAGCGTGTAATGCAACCTGACCTGTCGCCAATGCACGGTTAACTTCATGCGTATCCGCAAACACCATGCCTTCACCTTTGGCATTGATTGCATCACGCGTGATGTAATACAAGCCCAATACAACGTCCTGAGACGGAACGATGATTGGTTCACCGTTTGCAGGTGACAAGATGTTGTTGGTTGACATCATTAACGCACGCGCTTCTAATTGAGCTTCGAGTGTTAATGGTACGTGTACCGCCATTTGGTCACCGTCGAAGTCGGCGTTAAACGCAGCACAAACGAGCGGGTGTAAACGGATTGCCTTACCTTCGATTAGGATCGGTTCAAATGCTTGAAGACCCAAACGGTGAAGTGTCGGTGCACGGTTCAACATGACTGGATGTTGACGAATAACCGATGCAAGAACGTCCCAAACTTCTGGAGTCTCGCGCTCAACCATTTTCTTCGCAGCTTTAATGGTTGTTGCCTGACCTGACGCTTGTAATTTCGCAAAAATAAACGGCTTGAACAATTCAAGTGCCATTTTCTTCGGAAGACCACATTGGTGCAAACGTAAGTTAGGACCTACAGTAATTACCGAACGACCCGAATAGTCAACACGCTTACCAAGTAAGTTTTGACGGAAACGACCTTGTTTACCTTTGATCATGTCTGCCAAAGATTTCAATGGACGTTTGTTCGAACCAGTAATTGCACGACCACGACGACCATTATCAAGCAATGCATCTACAGACTCTTGTAACATACGTTTTTCGTTACGTACGATAATGTCTGGTGCAGCAAGATCAAGAAGACGCTTCAAACGGTTGTTACGGTTAATGACACGACGGTAAAGATCGTTCAAGTCAGACGTCGCGAAACGACCACCTTCAAGTGGAACCAACGGACGAAGATCTGGTGGAAGTACAGGAAGTACGTTCATCACCATCCATTCTGGCTTGTTGTTCGACTCTTTGAATGCTTCCATCAACTTCAAGCGCTTAGACGCTTTTTTCAACTTCGTTTCAGAAGTTGTTTGTGGAATTTCTTCACGAAGACGAGAAATCTCAGCTTCAAGATCGATATCTTTCAGCAAGTCTTGAACCGCTTCCGCACCCATTTTTGCAGTGAATTCATCACCGTGTTCTTCTAACGCATTGAAGTATTCTTCATCGTTAAGAAGTTGGTATTTCTCAAATGGAGTCATACCTGGGTCAGTGACTACATAAGATTCGAAATACAATACACGTTCGATATCACGTAGCGTCATATCAAGAAGCAAACCGATACGGCTTGGTAATGATTTCAAGAACCAGATGTGCGCAACTGGAGAAGCGAGTTCGATGTGACCCATACGCTCACGACGAACTTTCGCAGTTGTAACTTCAACGCCACATTTTTCACAAATGACGCCTTTGTATTTCATACGCTTGTATTTACCACACAAGCATTCGTAATCTTTGACTGGACCAAAGATTTTGGCACAGAATAAACCATCACGTTCTGGCTTGAACGTACGATAGTTAATTGTCTCTGGCTTTTTCACTTCACCGTGAGACCATGACTTAATCATTTCTGGTGACGCAAGACCAATACGGATGCGATCAAACTCTACAGGAGCATGACCGTCTGAGTCCGTCTTTTTGCGCATGATATCGAGCAAGTCTTTCAATTTTTTTCTCCGTGTGTCGAGGAGATTTTCACTTCTCGACTGGGTCACAAATATTGTTTTTTCACTGAACAGGGAATCTCAAAAAATCCCCCTAAGTCCCCCTTTACTCAGGGGGACTTCTCCCCTCTTTCTTAAAGAAGGGTCGGGGGAGATTTCTTAGTCACCATTTTTCAGTTCAATGTTGATACCTAAAGAACGGATCTCTTTGGTCAATACGTTGAACGATTCAGGCATACCCGGGTCCATATAATGGTTACCATCTACAATGTTCTTATAGATACGAGTACGACCTTCAACATCATCCGACTTCACAGTAAGCATTTCTTGCAGTGTATAAGCTGCGCCATAAGCTTCAAGTGCCCAGACCTCCATCTCACCGAAACGCTGACCACCAAACTGTGCTTTACCACCCAATGGTTGTTGCGTTACTAATGAGTAAGAACCAGTAGAACGCGCATGCATCTTGTCGTCAACCAAGTGGTTCAACTTGAGCATGTACATATAACCTACAGTTACAGGACGGTCGAAACGTTCACCTGTACGTCCATCATATAATACGGTTTGACCCGAGCGTGGAATTTCAGCCAGCTCTAGCAACTCTTTGATTTGAGCTTCTTCAGCACCATCAAATACAGGAGTAGCTAAAGGCACACCAGCGCGTAAATTACCCGCCAAGATTAGAATCTCGTCATCAGTTAAGCTGTCTAAATCTTCTTGCTGACCGCCCACTTTGTTGTAGATCTTGTCTAGGAAAATACGTAGCTCAGCAATTTCACGCTGTTGTTTGAGCATCTTATCAATTTGCTCACCCAAACCTTTCGCAGCCATACCCAAGTGAGTTTCAAGAATCTGACCCACGTTCATACGTGACGGTACACCCAATGGGTTCAATACGATATCGACTGGTACACCATTGGCATCATGCGGCATGTCTTCAACTGGCAAGATGTTAGAAACAACACCTTTGTTACCGTGACGACCTGCCATCTTATCACCAGGCTGGATACGACGTTTAACTGCAAGGTAAACCTTCACAACTTTCAATACGCCAGTTGTAAGTTCGTCACCCGTAGAAAGCTTGCGTTTTTTCTCAGCAAATTTCTCGTCAATTTCGAAGCTCTTCTCTTTCAAGAACACTTGAATTTGCGTTAAACGCTCAGCAATGGCTTCATCACTTGGCTGGATTTCAAGTAAATCAACCAACTCTAAGCCAGACAACATATCCTCAGACATTTTGTCGCCACGTTTTGTACCGCCACCGCCATTCGACTCTTGACCTGTCAACAAGCGAACAACACGTTCACGTGCTGCTTCTTCGAAGATTTTGTATTCTTCTTTCAAGTCTTTACGGTAAGCATCTAATTGAGCTTTTTCAATTGCTTGTGCACGTTCATCTTTTTCAAGACCGTCACGTGTAAACACTTGAACGTCAATCACTGTACCTTTGGTGCCAGATGGAACACGTAAAGAAGAGTCTTTAACGTCAGCCGCTTTTTCACCAAAAATTGCGCGAAGCAGTTTTTCTTCTGGTGTTAATTGCGTTTCACCTTTAGGCGTTACTTTACCGACTAGAATGTCACCCGCAGCAACTTCAGCACCGATATATACGATACCTGATTCATCTAGCTTAGACAGTGCAGCTTCACCCACATTCGGGATATCAGCAGTAATTTCTTCAGCACCCAATTTGGTATCACGTGCAACACACGATAATTCTTGGATATGAATCGACGTTAAGCGATCTTCTTGAAGTACACGCTCAGAAAGCAAGATCGAGTCTTCATAGTTATAACCGTTCCATGTCATGAACGCGACGCGCATGTTTTGACCTAGCGCAAGTTCACCACCATCAGTCGATGGACCGTCAGCCAATACATCACCACGAGCAACTTTGTCACCCATGCGAACAACAACGTTTTGGTTGATACATGTATTTTGGTTAGAACGTGTATATTTGATGAGGTTGTAGATATCTACGCCCGCTTCACCCGCAATCATTTCTTCTTCGTTTACACGAATCACGATACGAGAAGCATCTACGTATTCAATCGCACCACCACGGTTTGCGATAACACACACACCTGAGTCACGCGCTACGTTTGCTTCCATACCAGTACCAACAAGCGGCTTGTCAGCCAATAATGTTGGAACAGCCTGACGCTGCATGTTCGAACCCATTAATGCACGGTTCGCATCATCGTGTTCAAGGAATGGAATCAGTGATGCAGCAACAGAAACAACCTGCTGAGCAGATACGTCCATATGCGTCACTTTTTCAGGTGGCATACGTACGAAATCACCTTGGTGACGTACAGAAACAAATTCTTCAGTCAAATGATTCTCTGCATCAACTGCAGAGTCGGCTTGTGCAATGACTGTGCCTACTTCTTCAATCGCAGATAAGTATTCAACTTCATCCGTTACACGACCATCAACAACTTTACGGTATGGCGTTTCCAAGAAACCGAAGTTATTACATTTTGCATAAACAGATAGCGAGTTGATCAAACCAATGTTTGGACCTTCAGGCGTTTCAATCGGACATACACGACCATAGTGAGTTTGATGTACGTCACGTACTTCAAAGCCCGCACGCTCACGTGTTAAACCGCCAGGACCAAGCGCCGATACACGACGTTTGTGCGTAATCTCAGACAATGGATTGTTTTGGTCCATAAACTGAGACAATTGGCTTGAACCAAAGAATTCTTTGATTGCAGCTGCAACTGGTTTCGCATTGATTAAATCTTGCGGAGACAAGTTGTCTGCTTCTGCTTGGCTTAAACGTTCTTTTACAGCACGTTCAACACGAACCAAACCAACACGGAATTGGTTTTCTGTCATTTCACCAACAGAACGAACACGACGGTTACCCAAGTGATCGATATCATCGACTTCACCTTTACCGTTACGAATTTCAACCAATGTTTTTAATACATCAGTGATATCGCTGTTCGAAAGAATGCCTTCAACTTCACGTGACTTCTGGTCAGTTCCCACTTCGTAAGGACGACCCAAACGACGGTTAAACTTCATACGACCTACTGGCGATAAATCATAACGCTCAGAAGAGAAGAACAAGTTATTGAATAGGTTTTCAGCAGCTTCTTTTGTTGGTGGCTCGCCTGGACGCATTACTTTGTAGATTTCAACAAGCGCTTCTTCACGACCTGTTGTTGTATCTGCACGTAAAGAATCTGCAATGAATGAACCACGGTCAATGTCATTCGTGAACAGCATATTGAACTGTTTCACGCCGCCTTCAGCCAATTTCACCATAATTTCATGGCTTAATAAGGTGTTCGCAGCGATGACGTCGCCATCACGTAAAGTGATATCTTCAGCAGTGATACGCTCATATAAGTATTCATCTGGAACAGAAAGCTTAGTTAAGCCTGAAGCTTCCATTTGACGTACATGACGCGCGTTAATACGTTTACCTTGCTCAACAATCACTTTACCTTCATTATCGGTAATGTCGAATTGTGCCATTTCGCCACGCAGGCGTTCTGGAACAAGGTCAATCTGGTAGCTACCCATATCTAAATAGACAGGTACTTTCTCGTAGAATAAGTCTAGAATTTGTTCGTTGCTATAACCCAATGCACGAAGTACCACAGTCGCAAGCAATTTACGACGACGGTCAATACGAACATAGACTAAATCTTTCGCATCAAATTCAAAATCTAACCATGAACCACGGTAAGGAATAATACGTGCTGAATAAAGCACTTTACCGCTTGAGTGAGTTTTACCCTTATCATGATCAAAGAACACGCCAGGTGAACGATGTAACTGAGATACGATTACACGCTCAGTACCATTAATAACGAATGTCCCGTTATCCGTCATGAGTGGCATTTCACCCATGTACACTTCTTGCTCACGCACGTCTTTGATTGATTTCGTTTCACGATCTTTGATGATCAAACGAATTTTTACACGCATTGGTGCCGCATAAGTTGAGCCACGAAGAATACATTCGCGAACATCAAACTCCGGCTTACCAAGGCTATACTCAACAAATTCTAGAGCAGCATTGCCAGAATAACTTTCTATAGGAAAAACTGAACGAAATGCGGCTTGGAGACCGATATCTTCGCGGTTTTTTGGTGATTTGCCATCTTGCAAGAACGTTCTGTACGAGTCGACTTGAATCGCGAGCAAGTACGGAGCATCCATAACACTAGGCAATTTACCAAAATTCTTACGGATCCGTTTCTTTTCGGTATATGAGTATGCCATCTGGAGTCCTCGGAAAGTAAACTAAACCCGCCTGCAGAACGGGTTTAGAAGGAATTACGCAGGCCGATATGGCCACCACTGTTTACAAATGCTGCAATTTTTAGTGGTATTAAAACGCTTAACAATATTTTTTGAATAGAAAAATATTGGTAAGCGTTTAAAATTTATCTTTATTGTTTAAATTTGATGGTTTTTAAATCAATCAAATTAAAGTCGAGCCGATTATTGTAACGCAAAAAGGCTGATGACCCAAGAGCCATCAGCCAATTTTTGGGGGTGAAATTAATATTCCTCCCCCTGGTAACATTACTTAATAGTAATAGTAGCACCAGTTTCTTCAAGTTTTTTCTTAAGTTCTTCAGCTTCTTCTTTAGAAACTGCTTCTTTAAGAACTGAAGGAGCGCCTTCAACTAAATCTTTAGCTTCTTTCAAGCCAAGACCAGTGATTTCACGAACTGCTTTAATTACCGCTACTTTGTTCGCGCCGAAAGAAGTCAACTCAACGTTGAATTCTGATTGCTCTTCAACAGCAGCAGCAGCAGGACCTGCAGCTACAGCTACAGCAGCAGCAGATACGTTGAATTTTTCTTCAAAAGCAGAAATAAGTTCTACAAGTTCAAGAACAGTTTTTTCAGCAACTGCGTTTAGGATTTCTTCGTTTGTTAAAGCCATGAGATTAATTCCAAATGGGTATTGAATGATGTGTGTTTAAGTTTGAGCTTATGCAGCTTCTGACTCGTTTTTCTCTTGAAGCGCTGTAAGTAAGCGACCCAATTTCGAAATAGGAGCCTGAAGAACGCTTGCAAGCATAGTAAGCGCTTTCTCTTGGTTTGGAAGATTCGCGATAACGCTAACTTCTGCGCCTTGATAAAGTTTGCCTTCAAATGCAGCAGCTTTAAGTTCAAATGCTTTGTTAGTTTTCGCAAATTCTTCAAATAAGCGTGCCGCAGCACCCATATCATCTGCAGAAGTTGAGAAAGCTAAAATTGTTGGGCCAACAAGGTTGTCGTTCAAGATATTGAAAGGAGTATCTTGAAGAGCGCGTTTAGCCAAAGTATTACGTACAACACGTGTAGCAACACCCAACTTACGAGCTTCAACACGAAGAGCAGTTAATTGCTCAACAGTTAAACCTTGGTAGTCAGCAACAACAGCAGCAAACGCAGTAGAAGCAACTTCAGTTACTTCAGCAACGATCTGTTTTTTGCCTTCGATAAGAAGAGCCATTGTAAAACCTCCTAACGGTGATTTATGTACCCGAATACACAGGCACACTCCCAATTCGCAAGTTCATCACTGAACTTACACGCGGAGGATGAACAAATCACACCACCGCGTCTACTCAGGCTGGAAAATTAAGAAAGTAATCGAAATCACTTTCGCCTGAGGTCTTTGACGCTGATAAATTAAATTTATCAATTCAAAGTTTGCCTAAGTTTGCAATTTCACCAAAACTGGTTTTTCTTGCCTAAAACTCAAAGCAGTACTTTGAGTTTTACTCAGGGCTTTAAAATTCTGTCTAAGTAAAAACTTAGTTAGAAACGTTGTTTACATCAACAACAAGACCAGGACCCATAGTTGAGCTCAAAGTGATCTTTTTGATGTATACACCTTTAGAAGTTGCAGGCTTTAACTTTTTCAAGTCTGCAATCAAAGTTTCAACGTTTTGGCGAACAGCTTCAGCAGAGAAGTCTACTTGACCGATCGCAGCGTGGATAATACCCGCTTTGTCTACACGGTAACGTGCTTGACCAGCTTTAGCATTTTTAACTGCACCAGCAACATCTGGAGTTACAGTTCCCACTTTCGGGTTTGGCATCAAACCACGTGGACCAAGGATCGTACCCAACTTACCTACAACGCGCATTGCATCTGGAGCAGCAATTACTACGTCAAAGTCAAGGTTACCTTGTTGAATGCTTTCAGCCAAGTCATCAAAACCAACGATGTCCGCGCCTTCAGCTTTAGCAGCTTCAGCAGCAGCACCTTGAGCAAACACAGCAACACGTACAGTTTTACCCGTACCTGCAGGAAGTGTAGTCGCGCCACGAACAACTTGGTCAGATTTACGAGGGTCAACACCTAGGTTTACCGCAACATCCAAAGATTCTTTGAATTTCGCAGCAGGAAGACCAGCAAGAACAGCTACTGCTTCTTCTAAAGTGTAAACTTTGTTTGCTTCAATAGCAGCAGCAATGGCTTTTTGACGTTTAGTTAACTTTGCCATGTCTTATAGCTCCACTTCCAAGCCCATAGAACGTGCAGAACCAGCGATGGTACGAACACGTGCGTCTAAATCAGCACCAGTTAAATCTGGTTCTTTAGTAGTCGCGATTTCTTCCAATTGAGCACGAGTCAACTTACCAACTTTAGTTTTGTTAGGTACAGATGAACCCTTTTGGATACCAGCAGCTTTCTTAAGAAGAATAGATGCAGGTGGAGTTTTCATGATGAATGTGAACGACTTATCGTTGTACACAGTGATCACGACTGGAATTGGCAAACCAACTTCAAGTTTTTGTGTTGCAGCATTGAATTCTTTACAGAATGCCATGATGTTAACACCACGTTGACCCAATGCAGGACCAATCGGTGGAGATGGATTCGCTTTACCAGCTGGAACTTGCAGCTTGATATAGCCGTCAATCTTCTTAGCCATTTCAAATTACCTCTGGGTACAAACGCCTTTTACAGCTCCCCAATATTTTATGTAGTAAGAACCACTACAACAACAATGCCCGACTGAATAAATCGGGCGTTTTTAACCAATCTTAATTAAATTGTTTTTTCGACTTGGCGAAATTCCAATTCAACTTGCGTTGGTCGATTAAATACATTAATCGTCAACGTTAAACGTGACTTCTCGTATAGAACCTCTTCCACCACGCCTTTAAAGTCGGTGAATGGACCGTCAATTACGAGTAATTCTTCACCTGGCTCAAACATCGTCTTAGGACGAGGTGCTTCACCAGTATTACGTACACGCGCAAGAATCGCATCAGCTTCTTTTTGCGTAATTGGTGCAGGTTTTTCCGCCGTGCCACCAATAAAACCTAAAACTTTAGGACATTCTTTAACAATGTGCCAAGTCTCATCATTCATTTCCATTTCAACTAACACATAGCCAGGAAAGAATTTACGCTCAGACTTACGCTTCTTACCATCCTTCATTTCTACCACTTCTTCGGTAGGAACAAGAACTTCACCAAAGCTATCGGCTACAGCGCTACGCTGGATTCGATCATTAAGTGAACGCATCACCTGTTTTTCATAACCTGAGTAGGCATGAATAATGTACCAACGTTTCATAGCTCTCTTACCCGATAATAAACTTCATAAACCAGCCTAAAATATAATCAAAACACCACAATACTAAGGATGCAATAACTACAACTGCAAGAACTTGCCACGAAGTGGTCATCGTTTCTTGCTTGGTTGGCCATGTGACACGACGTAATTCAATGCGCGCATCTTTTAGCAAACGAACAAAGCCTTTGCCTTGATGGGTGGCGTATATTAAACCTAAAGCCACAATGATACAAGACAAAATTACACCAACACACACCCAAACATTATTTGCTGGTGCCCAATATGCTGGCAAATGCTGATTCACCATGGTTGCACCAATAATTAAAATTAATGCAATAATCCACAGCACAACATCTAATGGTGAGCCAGAATTAACAACTTCAGCAGAATTATTTCTTTGAGGGATTGGCGCGTCGCTTAATGCGTCACGCGATTTATCATTCGACATTTTTTTACTCGTCGTAGAATTCGCGATTTATTATATGACTAGTTTAGCCAGCATCAAGCTCTTTTACTAAAAAAGTGGCAGGCTAGGAGGGACTCGAACCCCCAACATTCGGTTTTGGAGACCGACGCTCTACCAATTGAACTACTAGCCTGCAGTGTAAGTCGAGAATCGAAATTCTCGACTTAAAACTTGTGTACCTATTATGCAGTTACTTTCGCAACAACACCAGCACCAACTGTACGACCACCTTCACGGATCGCAAAACGTAGACCTGGGTCCATTGCGATTGGGTGGATTA